>NZ_JALNTH010000001.1:299057-557085 GCF_023161935.1 Pseudoalteromonas sp. 2CM28B | reverse complement strand
TGATGTATAGCGATTTGATTTTTTCATAGTTCCAGTTTCTCAAGTTATTGAGTCTCTGGCAAACACGGGGCGATTCATTGGGTCACTTTGAATATACCGACCAATTTCTGGGTCGTAGTATCATCAATAAGACTAAAACCTTCTAATAGCTAAATTATAGTTTTAGTTTATTTTACTTTCCGAATAAGAAAAATTACTTATATGGCTCCCTGTTTCTAATATGAAACCATACATGCACAGTTATACCCAACAAGATCCCACCTAAAAGTAGAAGCATAATTTCAATTTGTGCATTAAGTTGATTCATAAACAACTGCTGTAAAGTATCCTTTTCCTGTTGCTTAAACTTAAGAATAAGAGTGATAGTATCTATATCTTTTGACTTTTCCATCAAATTAGATAAAGAGGAAGAATCAAACAATTCAGGCAGTTTATCTTTTAAAAGCCATATTCGATAAAGCCGACCAACAAGTAAAAAAAGAGTCCCCTGCCAAATTACTGTTATTGTTATCAATATGAACTTATTAATTGTCATGTTTTACCTCATTGATTATAAAGGTGTAAAAAGCAAAATCCCACAAGTCCCAGCAGCTATAACTGACATAGCACCGCTAAAATATATATTTGTATTACCAAAATTTCCATCTGCCAAACTTGACTGTTGCTTCGCAATGCTCGCTTTAATTCTTAACAATTCAGCTAGCTTTTCATGCTCGCTGGCTTTGCACTGTGTAATTTCTTCATCAATCAAATCATCCATATGTGACAAATTTACCGCTGCAATATCAACAGAATCTAACAATGTGCCAACATCACTATATAGGGCTGCGCTTGCCACTGAAAATTCACAAAAAACGAAATTTAGAAACTCTTTTCCATTTGGGTCATATCTCATGACCGGATTCCCCTCAACATACCCATAGGTATTGATACCACCCGCTAATCCTATTGGGTCACTTTGAATATATCGACCAATCTCTGGGTCGTAGTATCTGTGCCAGTTGTAGTAAAGCCCTGTTTCTGCATCAAAGTACTGCCCTGGAAAACGAAGATTATTCGTTATTTGTTCATTAATTACCTGCGTTGTACCAAATGCATTATACTGGGCTTGTCATACTGTTTGTTTATATTCATCGGTGAGCCTTTGTAGGGCGCCTAAGTGCGAGTTATGAAAATAGAGCAACCCCAATAGGTTTAAACTCTTTTAAATTTTTTCGAAATATCAGAAAAAAGTAAAAGGCAAACCAAAGCTCCTTCTATTAGGCTTAATACATAGGCAACACCCGCTTCTAAAACACTTGCAACACTAATCCCAAAAATAGCAGAGCCTAATAAAATATTAAAAATGACGAATACAAAAAAAAGTATCTCAGACCATTTCTTATAGAACATTAAACCAATGAGTGTTGCGCTATAAGAAAAAAAGTAAATTATCGCAAGGTAATTCAGGTACTCTGATGGGAAAAGTGATGAATATCCTGTATATGTCATTAAACTCAAAACCTCATTGCTGTATAAAAAAGGGCTGATATAAGGTAGGCTAAAGTAAATGGAATTAAAAAAAACAGCTAAAAAAAGTAAATTTTTGTAGACCTTAGTGACATTAAAAAACTCATGGCTTCTTCCTTTTAGTATATGCATCAATTAAATAGTTACATACAATCCATAACATTATTGTCATTAAAATAAACACTCCCAAAAAGGTAACACTCCCAAATGAAACTTCATCCTGTATATATATAATTCCTTGTGAATTTCCATAAAAAATCTTAAGGCAGACTAGTATATATAACCCGATAAAAATTAATGATGTTATTAATATAAATGCAATTTTCATAACTTCCCTTTGTGACCAGATAGTAAAAATAATTAGTAACATCTACAATTTGGAATAGCTTTACCTGTAAAATCATAAGCACCATCACCATCTCGGTCCCATTCAGTACATTCGTCAGAACCAAAAATTGTTATTGGCAATTTATCACTAAAAAATTGAACTGTTGATTGGCAAACACAGACCTTTGGCGATGCATACCTAACACCATCTGCTGTATATAATCTTTGTAGTTTAGTGATGTCAGAAAAGAGTCCTGATAACATTTTTGTTCTAGCATCTATATTTTTAATATGATTTTCGTTGTATTGCGTTGCTCTATTTACAGGTCGATAATTAACAGGCCTCATGGCAACACCTCTTAAACCATTCGCATCGACATAACTAACTGGGTTCCCACCAACATACCCATAGGTATTGATACCGCCCGCTAATCCTATCGGATCTGATTGTAAGTACCGACCAATCTCTGGGTCGTAGTATCTGTGCCAGTTGTAATAAAGCCCTGTTTCTGCCTCAAAGTACTGCCCCGGAAAACGAATATTATTCGTTACTTGATCAGCGACTGCTTGTTGAGTAATTATCTGGGTTGTACCAAATACATTATACTGGGCTTACCATACTGTTTGTTTATATTCATCGGTAAGCCTTTACTCTGCCACATTATCTTTTTTATCACATTTACGGTACAAGAAAGAGCTTGTAAAAGGCTTTAAATCTAGGCCGCATTTTAATTATTTCAAAAGGCAAGCTAAATTGCTTTGTCCTTCTGAGGAATTATTATCTTCACCTATTCCTTCACTGCAAAATGATTGTGGTGCAAGCAGATAGATCAAAGTTAATAAAATAACAATAATAAAAATATATTTTTTATAGGCTTTTTTCATTATTATCACCTTATTGTCCATTTAAGTATGTTCTTTTAAACCCAAAAGAGCTTGCACTATTACCAAACAGCCAATGATTTTCATATCCAAGTTGATAACCATCTCCTCCTGTTACAGGAACCTCTGGAAGAACATCACTTAATCTTTTCGTAATATTGTCACCACCAGATGCATTATTGCACCCTTCAAGGTTTACCTCACCATTTGAAGATAGCTTATCCTTAAGCAAGTCAGCCAAATTGCCCAACCTTTTTCCACTGCCAACTATATTTAAGTTTTCATTGATAAAATCTGAACAGCCCGTTCCAGCAGAAATACACTGAGAAAAATTATTTCCATGACCAGCAATTTGGAAATTGGTCACAGAAGAATTCGGTAGGTTTTTCAATGTATTCACTAACTGTGTTGCCGTGGGGTTATCCAGAGAAATAACTTTACCGTCTTGAAATATAGTCAATTTAGACAATCCCATCGGGTCTATTGCATTTATTGGGTTCCCATCAACATACCCATAGGTATTGATACCACCAGCTAATCCTATCGGATCTGATTGTAAGTACCGACCAATCTCTGGGTCGTAGTATCTGTGCCAGTTGTAATAAAGCCCTGTTTCTGCATCAAAGTACTGCCCCGGAAAACGAAGATTATTCGTTACTTGCTCAGCGACTGCTTGTTGAGTAATTATCTGCGTTGTACCAAAGGCATTATACTGGGCTTGCCATACTGTTTGTTTATATTCATCGGTGAGCCGTTGTGGGGCGCCTAAGTGCGAGTTATGAAAATAATAAATAGCGCCTGCTTTTACCATTGCCAATGGCTCACCCTGTAGATAAACGTATTCTTTGGCTATTTGCCCACTGCTATTAGCCTCACTGATTAATAAACCATTTTCATCATAAAAATAATAGCGGTTGTTACCTGCAACTGTTTTTTGAACCCTTAACCCTTTATAGTTGTACTTATAGTGCGTAGTTGACCCATTGTTGGCGGCCGACTCTATCCGGTTTGCGTCATTATAGTTCAGCGTCATTTCTCCACGGCTAATGGCATTTCCTCGTGCATCATAGGTAAACAATAACGGGGTTTGAGTGTTTACGGCTAATAATCTGTGCTCTGTATCAGCATAAACATAATTTACATTGGGTGTGTCGCCTTGTGTATGCGTTAAACGATTTCCTATGCCGTCGTATTCAAATTCACGCGCAGCCCAGCTGTCTAGGGCAAGCTGCCCGACATGAGTGTATGTATAATGACGACTCAATTGCGGTTGCTCTTGGTCCGTAATATCTGAAATATTGCCAACTAAATCATAAATATAATTTATATGATTCAACCCTGTTACTTGCTGGCTGGTCACACGGTACGCTGTATCGAACGTTTTTTGTAATGTAAGCCCATTACCTAATTCGGCTGATGTCATCGGTCCAAATGGTAAATACTGTATGCCCGACGCTATTTGCGTTACCCCTCTTGTTGTAGTTAACTCAACTGATTGAATATTCCCCAGCGTATCGTAACTGTAGCTAACACTATTACCACTTGGGTAATGCAAACGTTGTAATCGGTCACTATTTCCATAATCAAACCCTAACGCAAATTGAACTTGATTATTAGACCAGCTTGTTTCGGTTAATTGAGCAAATTGATTATATTTAAAGCCAGTAGTACCGCTGTGCTCAGTAACCGACGTTAGATGACCTGTGCCATTATTACTGCCTGTTGCTTCGTCATACGTAAACAGCACTTGCTCGTGAGGAGTTGGATATCGAATAGCAATAGGGCGATTAAGCGCATCGTATTCAATGTTTACTGTGATATTACGCGCATCGGTAGAGCTTATCAGGTTACCGGCCTCATCGTATTCGTAATGCGTTATACCTGAATCAGGGCTGGTACGTGTAATTAGCTCGTCAATATCATTGTAGGTGTACTGTGTTACCTTGCCTGTTGCGTCTGTCACCGCAGCTAACTTGCCTGTTATAGTGTAATCGTACAGTGTGGTATAGCCATTTTGGTCTTGTGTTTGAGTTAACCGGTTTAAGCCATCATACTGATAATTGATTGCTTGCTGGTTCGCATCTAAATTAGTGAGGGCGTTGCCTTTGGCATCGTAGGTAAATGTGTTTTCAACACCAAAGTCAGACACCGAGGCAAGATTTCCGTCTACATCGTAACGATTGCTTTGATTGTAAACAACGGTATTATTTTCATTGATAAGTTGGGTGGCAATCACACGCCCTGCGCTATCTCGCTGATACTTAATTTTATTCGTCGCATTGACTGCTATCGTGTTTAAATTTTGATTATCATCATAGGTATAACTTGAGGTGATACCCTGATTGTCTGTCACAGATTTTAATTGGTCATTTAAATAATAGTCGTAGTTAAGTTGGGTTATACCATTATCCCATAAAGACACTTGCCCAGTGTTTGTATAGCTCATATTCACACTGTGGTTATCTAACTCTTTATACTGTGTAATACGGCCCATATCATCATACGCTGAGACAACTAACTGCGGTTG
This sequence comes from Pseudoalteromonas sp. 2CM28B, assembly GCF_023161935.1. Lineage (NCBI taxonomy): Bacteria > Pseudomonadati > Pseudomonadota > Gammaproteobacteria > Alteromonadales > Pseudoalteromonadaceae > Pseudoalteromonas > Pseudoalteromonas sp. 2CM28B. The sequence goes on along the minus strand of NZ_JALNTH010000001.1, from coordinate 551,840 downwards.
ATATAATGCATTTTTTATTTCAGTCACTAAACCTTGGTCGTTATAGGTTAGCAGGGTAATATCGCTAACATCGACTCTTGGGCCATCGACTTTAGTGATATTACCGTACTCATTATATTCGTATTGCGTTGTTCGACGATTCCCAATTGACTTTTCTGTTAGCCAGTCATTTTCATCATAATTAAAACGCGTATAAATACCATTATTATTAATTCCACTTAGCAAAGGTTTTTTATACTTCCAAGAATACTCTGTTATGTCAGGCTCTAGGCCTTCTGCATCCACTGTGACTGATGATAAAAGCCCTGTACCATAATCCTTTTCTTGTAACGTGACCGTACCATTTACATCAACATACTGTTTATCAAAATCAATAATTTGAGTTTTAACCGATTCATTTAAGCAAGTTAAGCATTCTACTTTTGCTATTTTGCCCATCACAAAGTCAAACAGTTCAACTTTACCAGTTTTGCCTGTGACTTCTCTTTGGTTATCATTTTTATAGTTAACACTCGTAATACCATAATCGCTGCCGTCTGAAGTTTCGACTACACGGCCTTTATCATCGTATTTATACGTTAATGTTGTTTTGCCTAATTCATTGGTTACAGAGGTTAATAAACTTGAATTACGTTCATCATCATAATGGTAATTAATTCTTGGGTGGACACCCTTTTTATTTTTAGGTTTTTCTATATACAGTAGCCGTTTATTATTATCAAAACGATGCCTAAACAATGAATTACCCAGAGTAACACCGTAAAAGTAACCGGTATCATCGTATATGGTAGTAATACTACCTTGAACGCTGGGCACAGGCCCCTTAGAAACACTAAAAGTAGAGGTAACCTTGGATAAGTGATTTATTTTTACGACCGTACCATCCGCTTTTTTTATTTTAGTGAGTTGCCCTTTACTAAAGTATTCTTTGTCTAAGTTGGCTTTACTTAAAATAAAATCAGAATTTTCAGTATTATGTTGTTGCCCGCCAGTTAACTTTTCTTGATATTTACCAACGCGGCTAACCCATTGTGGGTTATTTATGTCGTAATAGTAGTAATCAAATGACGATGATAGCTTTCCTTTTCGCCAAATTTGTATGTTACTTACTTCTTTAAGAAAATTTACTGCTTGCCAATTTTCATCTTTGTATGGCGATACAAATCCTGTATTCATTCGTATATCAAGTTGGTTAACCCATTGGCCACTTACATCAGTTATATTTTCAGTTTCGGTAGTTCTATTGGTTGAATAAGTAAAATCAAGTGGAAAATAATCTTGTAGAGCATGAAACACTCCAGCATTGTAATTAATTGATTCTTTTTGTGGTAATGCAGGTATTGAGTTATTTATCTGCCCTGAGAAAGCATCTACGCCATTATCTTGTGGGCAACCATCATCACAATCTTTTTCTTCATTTGCATCATAAGTAATAATAAATGGCAGAGGGTAAATATATACAGGAGCCCCCGTTCCATAACCAGGCTGGGTACATGCGGCTCTTTGCCAATATATTTTTTGATATGTAAAACCATATTCAAATATATAACCTTTGGCCCCATTAAGAAGTTCTTGAACTGTTGCAGGCCTGCCGTCTGGTGGATCTCGAAATTCTCCTGCGATAGTATTGACAGTTCCATTAATGGTTTTTCCATCTAGTGTAATATCACAAGTACCTTGCTCTTCTATAAAAGAATTGTGGCTTTCAACATACTCTGTACATCGTTGTACTACATCATTATAGTTTGGACCACTTAATATCTCTTTGTGCAGTGATTGGTCTAATAAAAGATTATGGTATTGCATCGCCGCATCAAAACTTGTTAGCTGACCTCTGATCAATACACTACCAGCATTGGTAATACCTTTTATTGGGTACCAGTGTTCAAACTCTGGCGATGCAGTGGTGGGGTCAAAATCTATCGCCTTACAGTGGAATAAAGCTTGTTGCGTATTAGCTGGTGGAGTAGCATACAAAAGTGCTGAAAACAAAAAACTTACCAACACACAAGTTAGCTTAAGTGCTCGTTTACTTGAACTATACAAATTAATTCCATTTAAGTTATGTAATTTAGCTAAATAAGGCTATTTAAGAACAGCGACTAAATATTCAGTACTAATTAAATACCCTATCCATCCAAATTGTAAGGGCTAACTAAAACTAGTTATTTTTAAGCATACATAAAAGAACCCAAAAATAGAAACACTTTAAATTTATTTAAAATACAGTGTCTAGACTAACTTCCAAACCACAAACGCAACAGCAAAACCAACTAAGTACACTAAGCCTAACCAGGTTAAGCTGCGCAATAGTACGCTGTGTTTAATGGCAGGCTCTGAGCGCACTAGGCTAAAGTTAAGCCATGCAAAAACGGGGGTAGTCACAAAAGCAAGTGTCATGGCAAAGGTAAGCATTGGCCCCAGGGCCGATTTAAAAAATAAAATAACGGCCATACCGGCAAAGGCCTGCAGTACTAACCAAATATTTAAACTGTGTTTAGATTGCTTAAAACCAAGTAATTTATGTGACTCGTTAAGTGTACGGGCGTAGCCATCAAGCACGGTGAGTGTAGTGCCAAACATACATAAAAAAGCAATGGCTGATACAAGCGGCCTTGCCCACTCGCCAATAGTCAGTGCATACATATCAATAAGCTGTTTAGCAAAGGCAACACCGCCAAGCTCAATACTGCTGCTTTGCCCATATTGCACCAGCACACCTAAGCTAAAAAATACCAATGCTAAACAGGCTGTTAGCCAATAGCCTACGTTAAAATCGAATAAGCCTTGGCTTTTAGTAACCGTTTGCTGAGTTTGTTTTTCTTTAAGCCATAGCGAACTAAGGGCTGATATTTCTATGGGTGCTGGCATCCAGCCCATTAACGCGACCATAAAGCTCAGCATAGCCAACTCGTAAGGTGATGGGCCAATATAATCAGCAGGAGCCATTGGGCCATTACTAAACGCGATAAGCAGCGCAATAACAGTAGCTAACGTTAATAGCCCCATAATGCCTTTAGCAACGCTGTCGAGCGCTTTAAAGTGCCCAAGTAATAAAATAGCTAAACACACGGCCAATAATATCCAACACAGTAGCGTGACTTCTATCACTAAAGGCAGTGCATAATGCAGCAAGCTTGCAGTCAGTAATAGCACCCCTGCAGTATTAACTATGGCGGCCAGTATATTTAAGCCAATAAAACTATAAAAATAGACAGGGCCTTTATTTTTATAGCCTTCTACTAAACTGTTTTTGGTTGCTAGGGTGTATTCCATACCAAAGCGAAAAAACGGGTACTTTAATACGTTAACAACGAGAATTAGCCAAAACAGTTGCCAGCCAAATAGCGCGCCAGCTTGAGTAGATGCAACTAAGTGAGAGCCGCCAATTGCTGCGGTTGCCATTAAGATACCAGGGCCTAGTGCGCCCAATCGAGATTTCCAAGAAGTGTGTATTTGCTGCATTAATTTCTCAAATTATGTGTGTTATTCGCTCTGGTTATTAATTTTCATAATTAATAACACCGAAGGCTGCATAACTTACCTAAATTAAAGGCAATAAAAAAGAGCCGTATGGCTCTTTTTTATAGTACTTTGGGACTAAATCTTATTTTAGCTCCATCTCTTGGATGATTTCGTGCGCTATTTCTGGCGTTGTGCTTACAGGCTTTTCGTGTAAATTTGCTTTTATTTGCCCTTTTCGATGTTTTAGAGCTGCATCGAGTTTTTTAGCTGCGCTTGCAATCGCCGGGTACATAACTTCGTTTTCCCCTTTTACCGATATACGCGCACCTTCGTAATTTGTGCTAATTTCTGCTTGGATTTTGTGATGCTCTTTAGACAATATAATGTCGAGTGCGATAAGTGATGGAAAGTGGCTCTCGATTTTTGAAAACTTTTCGTTGATATGCTCTCTAATAGAGTTAGTAACGTCTACATGGTGACCAGAAAGATTAATTTTCATAGGGTATCCTTTTATTTGTTACCTCATAAATAGTATTGGGGGCTATTTAGATTAACACAAGGAAAAAGCACTGATTTTTGAAATTAATTTGTTACTTAAACTGATTTAAATTATAAGTTGTGCAAAGTTTATGCAAAGCCCATAGAATATGGGCTTTCAGACGTCTAGCCTTTAGCGTTTAGTCTGTGTACGAACAGCAATAGTCAGCAAAATCACTCACTTTTACTTTAAAGCTAACATTGGCATCAACGTTAAATGATTCGCCTGCGATAAATGTTTTCCACTGCGTTTCGCCAGGTAGTAAAATGTCCCACTGGCCGCCTAACAGCTCCATGAGTTCTTTTTTACTGGTATCAAATACAAATTCACCTGGTTGCATAAAACCTAGCGTTTTGGTTGTGCCATCGTTAAATACCACGGTACGGCTTGATACTTTACCGTCAAAATACACGTTCGCTTTTTTAATTACGCTTACATTTTCAAACTGAGACATCCTCACTCCTGTTGTATTATTTTATTTAATCGGCCACCACCTTGCCTGATAGGTCATAGCCTTGCAAGAAAAGCGCTGTGAAAATTACTCATCTGAAATTAAAACTCAAAAGGCTTTAAACTAAGAAAGTACTACGTATTTCAAACAGTGTGATTGAAGTTGCTTAAGGCTAATACACCGCTTTATAACTCAGTCAGCAAACAAAAAAGCCCGCCCTGTTTTACACAGGGCGGGCTTTTAAATATTAAAGCTAACGGTTAAAACAACGCGTTTGCTTTATTTACAATGTTCTCTACTGTAAAGCCAAAGTACTCAAACAGCTCACCAGCAGGGGCCGACTCACCAAAGGTAGTCATACCTACTACTACGCCATTTAGGCCCACGTACTTGTACCAGTAATCAGCAATACCTGCTTCTACTGCTACGCGGCGTGTAACGGCTGCCGGTAGTACGCTTTCTTTGTACTGTGCGCTTTGCTCTTCAAATACATCAGTACATGGCATAGATACAACACGTACCTTTTTACCTTGGCTGCGTAGCTCTGTTGCAGAGTCTTGTGCTAGTTGCACCTCAGAACCTGTTGCAATAATAATTAGCTCTGGCTCGCCGTCACAGCTAAGGATGTAACCACCCTTTTTAACATCTGCTAATTGCTGAGCGTCACGCGCTTGTTGCTCAAGGCCTTGGCGAGTAAAGATAAGTGACGTAGGACCGTCTTTACGCTCAATAGCTTGTTGCCATGCAATTGCCGACTCAACTTGGTCACACGGGCGCCAGTTGTATAAGTTTGGCGTTAAACGCATGCTCGCAATTTGCTCTACCGGTTGGTGAGTTGGACCGTCTTCACCTAGGCCGATTGAATCGTGCGTGTATACAAAAATGCTTGGTTGCTTCATTAGTGCAGCCATACGTACCGCATTTTTTGCGTATTCAACAAACATTAAGAACGTTGCCCCGTAAGGAATAAAGCCTTTATGAAGGGCAATACCATTCATAATTGCCGACATACCAAACTCACGTACACCGTAGTAAACGTAGTTACCGCTTGCATCGTCTGCAGTTAGCCCTTTAGAGCCATCCCAAATTGTTAAGTTTGATCCAGCTAAATCGGCTGAGCCACCCATGAATTCTGGTAATAACGGGCCAAATGCATTTAATGCATTTTGCGACGCTTTACGAGATGCAGGGTTTGCAGGGTTTGCTTGTAATTGCTCTATGTACGCTTGAGATTTTTCAGCCCAATCGCCTGGAAGTTCGTTATTAATACGGCGCTTATATTCAGCTGCAAGCTTTGGGAATGCCTTTGCGTATGCTGCAAATTTTTCGTCCCAGCTAGATTCGAGCTGTTGACCTTTTTCTTTGCTATCCCACTGTGCGTAAATATCATCAGGGATTTCAAATGCACCGCCAGACCAGCCTAAAAATTCGCGAGACGCTGTAATTTCGTCATCACCTAATGGCGCGCCGTGACAATCGTGGCTACCAGATTTATTAGGTGAACCGTAACCAATCACTGTTTTACAACAAATTAGTGATGGTTTGTCGGTAACACTTTGAGCCTCTGCTATTGCAGCACTAACAGCATCGCTGTCGTGGCCATCAACGTCACTTATTACATGCCAGCCGTACGCTTTAAAACGTGCTGGTGTATCGTCGCTAAACCAACCTTCAACTTCACCATCGATTGAAATACCGTTGTCATCCCAAAAAGCTACTAACTTGCCAAGGCCTAATGTGCCAGCAAGTGAACATGCTTCATGAGAAATACCTTCCATTAAACAACCATCACCCATAAATGCATACGTGTAGTGATCAACAATGTCGTGGCCTTCACGGTTAAATTGTGCAGCAAGCGCTTTTTCAGCAATCGCCATACCTACCGCGTTTGTGATCCCCTGACCTAGCGGGCCCGTAGTAGTTTCAATTCCCGGTGCATAACCGTACTCAGGGTGGCCTGGCGTTTTAGAATGCATTTGACGGAAGTTTTTAATTTCATCAAGTGGTAAGTCGTAACCAGTTAGGTGCAATAGAGAATAGATAAGCATTGAACCGTGGCCATTTGAAAGAATAAATCTGTCACGGTCAGCCCACTCTGGATTAGTTGGATTATGCTTTAGATAATCGCGCCATAATACTTCTGCGATATCGGCCATGCCCATAGGGGCTCCAGGGTGGCCAGATTTGGCCTTTTGTACTGCGTCCATTGACAAGACGCGAATAGCATTTGCAAGTTCTTTGCGAGATGGCATGAATTCTCCTACCTTTATGTGTATTTGCGCGGGTACTTATGTGTTCGTTAATACCCTTAAGTAACTTAAGAGCTGTTATAGCAACCATTCTTACTTAATGTGGGTGCAGTGTGCAATTAAAAACCCCATAAAAATGGGCTATTATGAATATTTTTTAAGACCAAAAAGTTATTACTCATTTTATTTAGACGTCTAGGCGTAAAAACACTATGCAAGGTGTTTTGTTTTAGATAAAATACGCCCCTTAATTTTTTAGCGCTAATACCGACGTTTGTGAAGCGCAATATTTGTGAGCAGAAATACAATGGCAAAACATTTATTTACTTCTGAATCTGTTTCTGAAGGTCATCCGGATAAAATCGCCGATCAAATCTCTGATGCGGTACTTGATGCTATCCTAGAGCAAGACTCTCATGCCCGTGTTGCGTGCGAAACTTACGTAAAAACCGGTATGGTTATGGTTGGTGGTGAAATTACCACTAGCGCATGGGTTGATATTGAAGAAATTACACGTAAAACAGTACGTGAAATTGGCTACACGCATTCAGACATGGGTTTCGATGCAGACTCGTGTGCAATTTTAAACACAATTGGTAAGCAGTCTCCTGATATTAACCAAGGTGTTGACCGTACTAGCCCAGAAGAACAAGGTGCTGGCGACCAAGGCTTAATGTTTGGTTATGCATGTAACGAAACAGAAGTACTAATGCCTGCGCCAATTACTTACTCACACCGTTTAGTACAGCGCCAAGCGCAAGTACGTAAAAGCGGCGAGCTTAACTGGTTACGCCCAGATGCAAAATCTCAAGTAACTTTTGCATACGAAAACGGCAAGCCAGTAGGTATTGATGCAGTTGTGCTTTCTACTCAGCACGCTGAAGAAATTTCGCAAAATGACTTAGTAGAAGCCGTGATGGAAACCATCATTAAGCCGGTACTTCCTGCAGAGCTTATTACAAGCGCGACTAAATTTTTCATTAACCCAACGGGTCGTTTTGTAATTGGCGGACCTATGGGCGACTGTGGTTTAACAGGTCGTAAAATCATCGTAGATACATACGGTGGTATGGCACGTCACGGTGGTGGTGCTTTCTCAGGTAAAGATCCATCAAAAGTTGACCGCTCAGCTGCATACGCTGCACGTTACGTAGCTAAAAACGTAGTGGCTGCAGGCCTTGCTGATAAGTGTGAGCTACAAGTATCTTACGCAATTGGTGTAGCAGAGCCGACCTCTATCAGCGTTGAAACTTTTGGTACGAGCAAGCTTGAAGAAGGTCGTTTAATTGAGCTTATTCGTGAGCACTTTGACCTACGCCCTTACGGCTTAATTCAAATGCTTGATTTAGAGCGCCCAATTTACCAACCAACAGCGGCATACGGTCACTTTGGTCGTGACGAATTCCCATGGGAACGTACAGATAAAGCAGACGCACTTCGCGCAGCTGCTGGCCTTTAAGCCAAAATGCATTAAATAATAAACGGCCCTTTTAAGGGCCGTTTTTATATCTAAAGCAAAGGCTAATTATGCGCTTTATATCAATTGCATTAATTTAGTTGTTTATCATAGCACCCAAAAAATAGTGCAATAACAAAGGAATTTACGGCGTACAGTTATTTTATATAAATAATTTTAACGCAGTCAGTGCGCTATTTAATACGCTAAACTAATCGTATTTTGAATTAAATTGGTATTAGCTAGCCCTCGAATTTCGTACGGTTTTAGGTATATACTCTTTGCATAATAAAAGCTTAAGGGATAAGTAAATGGCCAATAATTTTCGCGTTATGTTTGTAGGACTCGCCGAGGGCACTGAGGCTAAAACGGCCTGCGTAAATTTAGCAAGTAAGCTAAAAACGTCTGAAGATAAGGTAACTCAGTTTTTTAATGGCAAAGCACTCTTTGCACCTAGCAATAAAGACAAAGCCCTAAAGCAGGCCAAATTACTGGCAAGCCTAGGCATTAAAAGTAAGTTACAAGCCACAGGTGAGTTGCCCACTCAGAGCCCTAGCGCAGCTAGTCAGCGTGATGAACGGATTTTTGATGCCCTTGATTACATAACGAGCAGCCTGATCCGCCTAGAAGAAAAACTAGAAGAGCTAGAACAAAGGCTTCCAACCAATGAGCTAAAAAGCCCTACAGACGAAAGCGATGACTGGCAAGAAGATGATCTAATGCTTGACGAGCAGCTCGATGAACCCGTTAAAACGCGTAGCAATACTTTGTTATATTCACTGATTGCCACTGCCGTTTTACTACTTATTGTGCTTGCTGTTTACTTAGCTTTTCCTGATTTAGTGTCTAATTAATCAAAGGTGCGTAATTACAATGAGCAATAAACGTACACACATACGCCAATCTATTCGCCAATTACGCAATAATCTATCAAAAAAACAGCAAGAAAAAGCCGCGGCACAGCTAAAGTTGAATTTTACTCAACAGCTAAATAGCGATAAAACAGCCTCAAAAAAACATATAGCCATTTACTTTAGTAACGATGGAGAATTAGATACCTCATTGTTAATTAATGAGTTATGGCAACAAGGCCACTCCCTTTACTTACCCGTTATACACCCATTTAATGGGGCTGCTTTGCTGTTTCAACGCTATGAAAAAAACTCACCCATGAGGGCAAATCGCTATGGTATCTTGGAGCCTAAGCTGAACTGCTCTCAAATATGCCCATTAACTGATTTAGATTACTTACTGATGCCACTTGTAGCATTTGATAATCAAGGTAATCGATTAGGAATGGGGGGTGGATTTTACGATAAAACACTGGCGCAATTACACGCTTACAATTGGCAAAAACCACAACTTATAGGCTTAGCACACAGCTGCCAAAAAGTAGATGCACTGCCAATTGAATCGTGGGATGTTCCACTTAAAACCATTATTACTCCCGATAAAATTTATCGCTGGTAATAAACACCCACTACACATTTGAAATATGAGCATAACAATGACGCAAGACGAATTAAAAAAAGCAGCTGCGTGGGCTGCACTCGAGTTTGTAAAAGAAAACACCATTGTTGGTGTGGGGACAGGCTCTACCGTAAATCATTTTATTGATGCCCTAGGCACAGTAAAAGACACCATAACGGGTGCGGTATCTAGCTCTGAGGCTTCAACAGCGCGTTTACACGCGTTAGGTATTGAAGTGTTTGAGCTAAACGATGTAGATGCTCTTGATGTATACGTAGACGGCGCAGATGAAATTAATGCCCAAAACGAAATGATCAAAGGCGGCGGCGCAGCACTTACCCGCGAAAAAATAGTCGCAGCCGTTGCAAAACAATTTGTTTGTATTGTTGATGACACAAAATTAGTAGATACATTGGGTGGCTTCCCGCTTCCGGTAGAAGTTATACCCATGGCACGCAGCTACGTAGCGCGTGAATTATTAAAACTTGGTGGCGACCCTGTGTACCGCCAAGGCGTAGTAACCGATAACGGTAACGTTATTTTAGATGTACACAATTTAAGTATTAGTAATGCCAAACAACTTGAAACACAAATTAATTCAATTGTTGGCGTAGTTACCAACGGCCTATTTGCGATGCGCGGCGCTGATAAAGTGATTATCGGCACTAAAAATGGGCCACAAATTAAATAGGATGAGGTTATGAGTAAGGTATCGTTAGCAAAAGACAAAATTAAAATTCTCTTGCTTGAAGGTGTTCACCAAAGCGCAGTAGAAACGCTTAAACGTAATGGTTACAGCAACATCGACTACGTAAAAACATCGCTACCTGAGGACGAACTTAAAGAGCGTATTAAAGATGTGCACTTTGTAGGGCTTCGTTCTCGTACTCATATTAACCAAGCAGTTTTAGACTCAGCTGAAAAGCTAGTAGCCATTGGTTGTTTTTGTATTGGTACTAACCAAGTTGACTTAAACTCAGCTCGAGAGCGCGGTATTGCAGTATTTAATGCACCGTTTTCAAACACTCGTTCAGTGGCTGAACTTGTACTTGGCGAAATACTATTACTATTACGTGGTATTCCAGAGCGTAATGCAGCAGCGCACCGTGGCGGCTGGTTAAAAACAGCAACCGGCTCGTTTGAAGCGCGCGGTAAAACGCTCGGGATTATTGGTTACGGCCACATAGGTACCCAGCTTGGTATTATGGCTGAAAACATAGGTATGAACGTAGAGTATTACGACATTGAAGATAAGCTCTCTTTAGGTAATGCAACACAAATTCATAACCTAACACAGCTTTTACAGCGCGCTGATATTATTAGTTTACACGTACCAGAAACACCGCAAACTAAAAACCTAATTGGCACAGCAGAACTTGCCGTAATGAAGCAAGGATCAATACTAATTAACGCTTCACGCGGTACTGTAGTGGATATTGATGCACTTGCCGAAGCACTTAGCGAGAAAAAGCTAAGCGGCGCAGCTATTGATGTATTCCCTGTTGAGCCAAAATCTAACGAAGAAGAATTTGTATCGCCACTGCGTGAATTCGACAACGTTATTTTAACGCCGCACATTGGTGGTTCAACCCAAGAAGCGCAAGAAAACATTGGTATTGAAGTAGCCGGTAAATTAGCTAAATACTCAGATAATGGTTCAACTATTACAGCGGTTAACTTCCCTGAGGTTTCGCTACCAGAGCTTGCTAACCGTAGCCGCTTATTGCACGTACACCACAACCGCCCTGGCGTACTTACGCAAATTAACCAAGCATTTGCCCAGCACGGTATTAACATTGCCGCTCAGTACTTACAAACTGATGAATCAATTGGTTATGTAGTTATTGACGTAGATACCGATCAGTCAGAAGTTGCACTTAAAGAGCTAAGCGCAGTAGAAGGTACAATTAGAGCGCGTATTCTTCACTAAGCTATCAGCTAAAATAATAAAAGCCGTACTTGATTAATCAAGTACGGCTTTTTTGTATTAAACTGGCTACTAAGAGCTGTTCGCAATTACTCGCCTTTAACTTCTAAATTAACAAATTTAACTAGCTCTTCAGGCTGGCCAGCTAACATCATTATTTGCTGGTTTACTTCCATCATGGTTTTACCTTCAGGCAATTTTGCCGATATGCTTAATGAGTTTAAACCTTTGGCAAAATCAGTCAGCGCCTGTGCTATTTCTTCAGTTACGGGAGCTTGCTGTAACTGTTGCTGTAGCGTCATTTGCATTTGCTCAAGCGTCATACCTTGTTTTTCAAGCTCGCTCACAAATAGCTCTTTTAATTTGCCTTGGTTATTAAGTACTAAATTAATATTTCGTGGCTCAAGCTTACTCATAGCTTGCATAACTAAGGTTTGCTGTTGTAACTCTTGCTCGTACGTAAGCGGCGTGTCACCTGCTTCTTGCTGCGCTTTGCTTATAGCAAGGGATGCGTCCATTAATGCTTTAGAATTGGCAAGGCCTACATCCATATTAAAACTAGCAATATCTTTTGCATCTAGTTTTAAAACTACGTCACTGTCGCCAGATTGTTCATCGTAATCGAGCGATGAGCTTAAGTCGTAACTTGCAGAGGCAAGCATTTCGTTTGTATCAGCAGGTAGTTTTGCTACAAAGTCTTTATCGAACTGAAAGCTTTTTACTGTAAACGATGTATGTGGCGATATTTTATCGGTTTCGTAACCGGTTACTTCAATACTTTGAATATGCGCTACGTTATCACCTTCAGGGCTAATTACTTCCATGTTAGTAATTTCAACACTTTGAGAAATAACACTTGCCGATAAACCCGCGTATTTAAATGTTGCACCGGTTTGATCGCTCACTAAAGCAAGCTGCTTGTCTACTTCGGTACGTACTTCTTGAGTTGCTACATAGTTTGCGTAGCTAACACCGCCTACGCCGGCTGCAACGATGGCTATGGCTATTACGAGTTTTTTCATGCTATTTCCTTATTCTGATCTTTATATAAATTGTGTTTGCTCAAGAGTAACATTGCACAGCAGCCGCTGTAAGCGTTAATTAATTAAACTCAGTAACTCGTGCACGGTTTTTACTGGCGTAATTTTAGCCCCTAGTCCTTCCATCGATTTATGGTAATTACGAAACGGAATAAATATTTCAGTAAACCCATGCTGTGCCGCTTCTTTAACCCGTGGTACACCGCTGTCGATTGGGCGCACATCGCCGTTTAAACTAAGCTCTCCCATAATGCAGGTTGTACGCGGTACAACAAACTCGTTTAAGCTGCTTAAAAGCGCGGTTACTAACGCTAAATCAATACAGGTTTCGGTTTCATCGATTCGTAAGCCGCCCACAATATTAAAAAACGTATCGTGAAATATTTTAGTTTTGGTGTGTTTGCGTAAAATACCAGTGAGCATTTTTATTCGGTTCATGTTTAAACCCACGCACACACGCTGCGGAAATTCGGCTTCGGTTTCGGTGGTTAAACATTGTATTTCGAGCAATAAGTTACGGTTACCTTTTCGGATACACGTAATAGTAGAGCCTGGTGATTCAGTACTTGATCCCGATAAAAAAATCTCGCTGGGGTTATCAACACTTAGCATGCCGCGTTCGCACATTTTAAAAATGCCTACGGTATCAATATCACCAAAACGGTTTTTGTTAGCTCTAAGCGTACGTACCTGCCCATCATTCGTGTCAATATGCAATAAGGCATCCACTATATGCACTAATGTTTGCGGCCCTGCAATTTCGTTGTTTTTATTAACATGGGCAATAATAAACATAGTGACATCGTTTTGCTTACAATACTGAGTGAGCGCTTGCGCGGCACTTTTTACTTGCGAAGGCGAACCAGGACTGCCATTTGCAGTGTCGGTTACAACAGCTTGAATAGAGTCGATAACAGCAAACTTAATTTTATTTTTATCAAGCTCTTCAATAATGGTTTCTACGCTAGTTTCAGAAAGTAAATAAAGCTCATCGGCGTTATAGTTAAGCTTTAAGCGGTTTACACGGTTTTTAAACTGCGACAACGACTCCTCAGCAGTACAGTAAAGTGATGGCATACGCTGCGACATTCTGGCTACTAAATCAGATAACAGCGTTGTTTTACCTGCCCCTGGGTCGCCCGATATAATATTAACCGAGCCCGTGGTTACGCCGCCGCTTAGTACACGGTCAAGCTCGCCTATTTCTGTTAGCTGCTTTTCGGCCTCGGTGGTGGCTACATCATCAATTTTTTTAGAGCCGCCACCAATGCCACCTGCATAACCACCAACGGTTGCTCGCGCAGCGGCTTTTTTACTTTGCCCTGCAGAGGGTTTAAATTCTGCCAACGTGTTCCACGCACCACAGCGACACTGACCTTGCCAACGTTGGTAGTTCATACCACACTCTGTACAAACAAATTCTACTTTTGCCGCCTTAGCCATTTATAACCTTACCTACTATTCTTTAATTTAAAATGCATACATTTAGTTGTTTATTTTATCATGGGGAGAACGACATAGCAGCGCTACATTGCTAAAGCCACTCAAGGATCTATATTAGAAACAAACACATGTAATTTTCTCTTTTACTTTAAGTTAGGGCATACTTATTGCTTTTAAATACTTTAAAGTAACTTGCCAACAAATTGGCATTTAACACATAATAACAAGAGTTAAACTGTACTTACACGAAAAATCGTACCTATATTAATAACATAGCACGATGTTACGTTTATTGAATTTTTCAAATAAATGGACTTTACAGTATACCTACTTTTCAATTAGACGGTGACGATTTATAAATGGCTGAAGACATACTGCTCAAACACGAAGACCTCGTAAATGAGCTAAAAACCTATTTAGGTAACGCAAAGTTCGACCTAATTTTCAAATCTAAAACGGCAGGTTTAACAAAGCCTGAGCAGTTTTTAATGAAAATGGAAATGTCGCGCCTGTCTCAGCCAGTTGCCCGTTTTGTTGACCTGCGAGGCTTAGTAACAGGCCAAGTTCGCCCGTATGAGCACAATGGTAAACAACACTTTATGGATGACACCGCCATAGAAGTATTTGAGGCAGCCTTAAAACAACACGGCGGCTATACTTTAGCGGTATACGAAGCGGTAATGAATACCGAAAACAACCATCGCGTACTACAAAAACAAGCACAAGAGCAAAGTGGTACACAAGTTGAAAACGACACTCTGACTACCAGCGTAATAAAATTTGCCTCTTATGAAAGCCGCTCTGAGGAGCGAATGAACTACTCGATTAAAGTTAAAATTGAGTACAACGATAAGAAAAACATTGCCGCTAGTACCTCAGATATTTCTTTGAGTGGTTGTAAAATTAAGTTTCCTACCCGCCAAATTATAAAAAAAGGGCAGCTAATTGCCATGCGGCTAGTAGGGCTTGAGCAAGATTTTGAGCTAGGCCTTAAAAATGGCATTCAATATGAAGTAGTTGCAGTTGAAAACATATCTCGTGAATATAACCACATTCGTTTAAAGCGTACTTTTATAGAAAAAAATGAAGCATTCGATAATTTTTTAGATAGCTTTATAAACGGTAATAAACGCCGCTATAAAGTGAACTTAGATAACACCCTAGATGCAGTGGTTTCAAAGGGTTATGAGCAATATTATATTCCGCGCGTTACCTCTTTATACGTGTTTTTAAGTAAAAAAGGCGAACAAATTGTTCCTAGTTTAAGCCTAACCACTGAAAATAATATTTTTATTCAGCGCTATTTTACTGATGAACGAAAAGTGCCCTGCTTATATAGCATTTTAAATAATCAACGTATTAGCCAAATGCTTACCCAAGTAAACGCAGTAAAAGAAGATTACTTATATACGTTTACTCATGTTTCTGCAGGAAAAATTTATTACTACTCAGCCACGCGTACAGAGCTTAATAACAACCCTAAATTAAGAAACCTGTTTTTAGGGTTTGGTAGCCAAAAAGACAGCTGGCAATGCTTTAAGTTACAAGTTATGCCAAGCCACCCTGATGATTCGTTTATTCCATTATCGTTGCCTAATTCGGCGGGTAAAAACATAGAAAAGCTTAATAAGCCACCTTCTCCAAGAGTGGCAGGCCTTATAAAAGATGTAAAATATATTGCGGTTTTAACCGCCATTGGCAACAGTGAAGAACAAGCGCATTATAAGAAGCAGCCCTACGATAGGGCGTTAGTTAACCAGCTTAAACATTTTGGCCACGCTAAGCATAATAAGCCTCCTTATTTAGATATTGTGCCACTAGAGTATGTAAATTTACGCTCTCACAAACGATACTTATATAAAACACCTGCCGAGCTTACGTTTGAGGATAAGCAGTATCAGGCTCATACTCGGGATTTTTCGGTTATGGGCTTGCAATTAGAGTCAGACTCGCCGGTTAGCTTTAAAAAAGGTGATATTGTTTTACTGTCTTTCCCCGATTTACAAAAAATAACTAAAAAGCATAATTTAAGTGAGCTTAAATACGAAGTGATGGCAATTAGTAAGTCGTTAACGACCATTAATTTAAAAGCCAACAGAGTTGCTGACTTACCACATGCAGGGGTTAACTTTTTTACCCAATTAATTCAAAGTAATAAAGATAAATTAAAAGTGTCTGAAGAAGCCCCTAAAATAGAAGGCCTTTCTACCGCACTGAGAAATATGGTGACCAAAAGTGTGTGCCAATTCCCGCTTTATTTACATAAAGAAGCAAGCCACTTTATTCCAGGTGCCATAGGTTTTGGTTTATATGCCAGCCCAATTCACGTGATTTTACAAAATTTTGGCTTATTAAATAATAAAACTGACCTAAGCCATATTTTAACGCAGCAACAAATTATTGATGTGATCACCCCAAGCATTAAAGATCGTAGCCGACAAGACCCGCCTTTGCCATTTACACTCGCAATTAATTTTGACCCTAAACAAGATAACATTGAAAAGGCTGTGACGAGCCAATGCGTACTAGGCGAAAACTATTCAAGCTTTAGTGAGCAAATTAGCGCAGGCGTTAAATCTGAGCTGGTATTTGTTATGCGCTTGTACTTATCGCGAACGGGTCGCCCAGATACAAACTACCTATCAAACGAACTTAAATATGTAAGCCAATATGCAATGCACAAAGCAAAAGACATAGAAGAAGCTCTGTGGGCAGTATCTGGGGTGGGTGATATTGTAGATATAACCGACGAAGCACTTAGCCATTTAGAGTTAGATCAAAAGCAGGTCGCTCAAATGGGCCGCAGAAAGCTGTTATGGTTAAACCGCTTGCGCTAAGCGGCTTAATACCAATCGACTTAAAAGTTTATAGCGTGCTAAATAAAGCGTTAGCGGCGTTATAAACTTCTCAAATAGAACAACTACATGTCGAAATTTATGCCTTGTTATCACGCTATTTATCTGTCGCTATAAATATCTAAATAACTTAACCCGATTGGTATAACTTATCTTGGTGGATATTCTCAGGTTACTTATTTAAGGGAATAGCCAACATATACAACAATTGCAGTAACGAGCCCTGACATATAGCCGCTTGAGCTTGCTCCACCACTTTTGGTTTACCATGTACGGCAACACCTAACCCTGCTTTTTCCATCATTAGCAAATCATTTGCACCATCGCCAATGGCTACCGTTTGCGTATTTGCTAAGCCCAGCTTTTGCTGCAGTGTTTCTAAAACAACCGCTTTTTGCTGCGCATCAACAATGGCACCAGAGACTTTTCCTGTGAGTTTATTGTTTGCAAATTCAAGCACATTAGCATGTACTTCATCTAAATTAATCAGCTGCTGCACACGCTCGGCAAAGGGCACAAACCCGCCTGATGCTATAGCAAGATACCAATTATGCTGCTTTAATATTTGGCATAACGCTTTAATACCTGGCATTAATGGTAAGGTGCTTTTTAAATCTTCAATTAAGCTTTGCTCTATGCCGGCTAACTTTGCTACACGCTGATTTAAACTTTCGCTAAAATCTAGTTTGCCCGCCATTGCAAGCGCGGTCACAGAAGCCACATCGTCATATACATCTGCTAAACGTGCAATTTCATCAATACACTCTATGGTGATGGCGGTAGAGTCCATATCCATAACCAGCAGCCCTGGCTCATATAGGTTGGGTGGCGTTGTAACTTGCACTAGCTGAAAATCAAGCGTGTTTGCAAACTCTCTTAGCGCAAGCGGGTTAATTTTTTGCTCCGCCTCTGGGCTATAAAAACACAGAGCTGGGGCTAACCCTAAGTCGGGCTGATATTGACATACAGCGGTTACTTTAAGCGCGTGCGTTTTTAGAAAGTCGATAATGCTCGTTACATGCTTTAGTTCGAAATCGCCCGCAAACGCAATACTAAATAACCCAACGGTTTTATCTGGTATTGTTTGAGCAGGAGTAAAACTCCCTTCTTTGTAATCAAACCATGTGTTTAGCGTTAAAGAATGTAATGCTTGCTCAGCAGCTGGCTGTGCCATGTTCATTTGCGACATGGGTTCTCCGTGTTTGTTATTTATTTTTCTAATTTGGCGTATCAATTAGGGTATTCATAACGCTAAATTCGCCATCGGGGTAGATTTAAGGTTATAGTTAGCGTAGTTGTAACATCAAATCAAAATGCTGTCAGTAGCATATACGGTGACTATGAAAAATAACCATATAAAAAGCCCTTTGTCTGCATCACAAAGAAAGCGAATCGTTCGCTTGTTATTGGCTGCGGGCTGTTTTGTATTACTGAGTTTTGTAGGTGTTAACAGTAGCTTTGAAAGCCACCAACTACTTTATAATAGTGCCGATAATACTGCCAAAAGCTTAACCTCATTTATGGCACTTAATGCTAAAGAGCCATTGCTTGCTAAAAATAAGCCACAGCTTAGAGCTTTGTGTAATGATATAAGCAAAGACGAGTTTGTACTTTCAGCCACAATTTACGATCAGCAAGGCGTACTTATAGCCAGCAGCGATCACTGGCAATCGCACCACATATTTGGCCAATTGCCAGAGTCTACCCCAGGGATTAGTAAACTAAAAACCCCATTTGTTGAGCCTGTTGTAAGCGACATAGATAAGCCTTTAGGCTTTGTATCTATTACTTATTTAACCCGCGCGGCAATATCTGACAGCCACAATCATTTTCATGATTTAGGCAGGCAAGTTTTATTAATGCTAGTAATAGCCTGTATTTTTACATGGCAGCTAGGGCGAGGCCTAAAACGTTGGCAGGTAAATCGCTATATGCAAAAAACCTCAGAGCAAGAATCGTAAAGCTGCTGAGCAAGTTCGGCTTTATTACTATTTGGCTTTAAGCTGCATAAAACTTCAAATACAGTAGGAATATGCGCAGGGGTGTTAATTTCTCCCTGATGGCCACTTAATGGCATTGAGGGTGCGTCCGTCTCAAGCACTAAATGCTGCGGTTCTATTTGAGCAATTACATCACGGGTTTTAGCTGCTCGTTCATAAGTAATAACGCCACCTACACCTAATTTAAAGCCCTGTTTAATATAATACTGTGCTTGTTGCATGGAGCCTGAGTATGCATGTATCACCCCGCCATATTTTGGCTTGCAGCGCTTAAACGCATGCGCAATTAAATCATGGCTTTGCCTGTGATGCACAATAAGCGGCAGCTTGAGCTCGTTAGCAAGGGTAATATGTTGCTCAAATAGGCTGGTTTGTTTTTCAAGGTCATCAATACTTCTATCAAGCCCGCACTCCCCTATTGCCACCAGCTGTTTTTTATTGGTTTTTGCAAAATCGAATAACTGCGCTAAGTGAGCATCTTTATGCTCATTTAAAAAGTAAGGGTGAAGCCCTGCGGCAATATGTACTTGTGGGTATTTAGCTTTAAATTCAATTAGCTGCTGAGATTGCGCCAAGCTAATACCTGGCACAACAAAGCGCTCAACACCTTTAGCCATACACTCTTTTATGAGTGCTTCGCGGTTTGCGTCAAACTCAGTAAAATCGAGGTGGCAGTGGGAGTCTATAAACTTCACAGCGTAAACCGGTTAAGGGTTTAAACGCGTTATTTGCCAGCTATTATCGGTTTGGCGCTGATAGATAAAGCGGTCGTGTAAACGATGTGCGCCACCTTGCCAAAACTCAATTTTAGAAGGGATTACGCAGTAACCGCCCCAAAAGTCAGGAAGTGGAATTTCACCATTAGCAAATTTACTCTTCATATTAGCAAAGGTTTCCATAAGCACTTTGCGCGATGAGACCGGCCTGCTTTGCGCTGAGGCCCATGCTGCTAATTGGCTTTCTTTAGGGCGCGATAAAAAATATTTAGCGACTGCAGCCGTCGGTAATGGTTTTGCCTCGCCGTATACAATCACTTGGCGCTCCATATGATGCCACGGAAAATGCAGCGATATTTTGTTATTGCCTTTTAGCTCTTGCGCTTTACGTGAGCCGGTATTAGTAAAAAATACAAACCCGTTATCATCTAAATGTTTTAGCAATACAATACGCTGTGAAGGTTGCCCGGTTTCATCAACCGTTGCCACAACCATGGCCGTTGGGTCTGGGATATTACTGCCCACAGCATGCTCAAGCCACGTTTCAAATTGTTTGAATGGATCATCTTGCAAGTTATCTTCGCTTAGCGCGTCTTGCAGGTATTCACGGCGGATGTCTTCGAGTTTCATAAACAAATCCTTCTCTGTTTATTAAAGCGTATGTGGGTAAGTAAGGTCAGGCAATTAATAGTAATCAGTAATAAGAACAATTTTATATTTTGGGTTAGTGCTTGGTTAATGTTGGGTTTCGTTTCACTCAACCCA
This sequence comes from Pseudoalteromonas sp. 2CM28B, assembly GCF_023161935.1. NCBI lineage: Bacteria > Pseudomonadati > Pseudomonadota > Gammaproteobacteria > Alteromonadales > Pseudoalteromonadaceae > Pseudoalteromonas > Pseudoalteromonas sp. 2CM28B. The sequence goes on along the minus strand of NZ_JALNTH010000001.1, from coordinate 531,465 downwards.
ACCTACGGTGCTGACAAGGCGAAGTGCTTTTTTATGCCAAGGAGCATACGGTTTGTATGTGACTTAGGCTAAAAAAGCACGACAACGCAGTCAAAGCGAACTACACGCAGCAGAAGGTTCACCTATGTAGTTTAGCCTAAGACAAGGCATCCACCTCCTACTTATCCCTATGAGCATACGATTTGTATGTGATTAGGGTAAGTTGGGGTGGATAACGCAGTATTAGGTTAAAATACGACGGTGATTACATTTGCTCCATGACTTCAATGCCTAACAAATCCAATCCTGTTTTTAGTGTATCTGCCACTAAATTACATAACACTAAACGGCTGTCACGTACGTTTGGCTCTACGCCTTCTTTTAGTACTGGGCAGGCTTCATAGAATGTCATGTATAGGCTAGCTAGCTCGTATAAGTAGCTACATAGTACGTGCGGAGTAGCCTCAGAGATCATTAAATCAAGGACTTCTTCAAGCTGTAGCAGTTTAAGTGCGAGTGCTTTTTCTTGCGGCTCGGCTATGGCTACATCTGCATTTAGCGTAGCGGCGTCGACACCTGATTTACGGAAAATACTGCGCACACGGGTATAAGCATATTGTAAGTAAGGTGCTGTTGCGCCTTCAAAGCTTAACATGGTGTCCCAGTTGAATATGTAATCACTGGTACGATGCTTAGAAAGATCAGCGTATTTAACAGCGCCAATACCTACTTTACGCGCAATTTCGCTGCGATCATGATCTGATAAATCAGATTCACGCTCAGCAAGCTTTGTTGCTGCACGACTAATTGATTCTTCAAGTAAATCAGCAAGTTTTACTGTACCACCTGTACGGGTTTTAAATGGTTTACCATCGGCGCCCATCATGGTGCCAAACGGGCAAAACTCGTAGCTCGTTTCATCGCGTAAAAGGCCTGCTTTACGTGCGGTAAGCTCCACCTGATTAAAGTGAAGGCTTTGGCGCGCATCAACAAATATTAAAATACGCTCAGCGCCTAAGGTATTTGAGCGGTAGTTACACGCGGCTAAATCGGTGGTTGCATATAAAAAGCCGCCGCCAGATTTTTGCACGATAAACGCCGATGGCTCACCATCTTTATTGGCAAGTTCATCTAAAAAGACCACTTGTGCGCCTTGCGACTCTACCGCTATGTTTTTATCTTTTAATAGGCTAATAATATCGTTAAGCTCACTGTTGTAAGCACTTTCAGCCATAATATCGTCTTGGGTAAGCGTTACGTTTAGACGTTTGTAAACTTCTTCAGAGTGCTTAACAGAGGTCGCTATAAATAGCTTCCATAGCTTTTCACAGTGCGCGTCGCCGCCTTGTAGTTTAACTACATAGTCACGGGCTTTATCGGCAAAGCCTTCTTCATCGTCAAAGCGCTTTTTAGCATCGCGGTAAAACGTTTCTAAATCAGCAAGCGCTACCGACTCTAAGTCTACGCCTTGGCTAATTTGATCTTCTAAATGCGCAATTAGCATACCAAATTGTGTGCCCCAATCGCCCATGTGGTTTTGACGAATGACTTTGTCGCCTCTAAATTCAAGCGCACGTACAATGGCATCACCAATAATGGTTGAACGCAAATGGCCTACGTGCATTTCTTTTGCAAGGTTAGGTGATGAGTAATCTACCACGACAGTTTGCGGGTTTGCGTGCTCGTTTACAGCCAGTTTTGCATCGCTGTTTGCTGCTTTTACACTGTTGGCTAAAAACTCAGGCTTTAAATGAATATTAATAAAACCTGGGCCGGCAATTTCTGTTTTTTCAGCGATGTCGGTTACATCTAGGTTATCAATAATTTTTTGCGCAAGCTCACGTGGGTTGCTTTTCATTTTTTTAGCGGCGCCCATTGCACCATTAATTTGGTAATCACCAAACTGTGGGCGTGTGCTTTGTGTAACAGCTGGGTTTGTGTCTTCTGGTAGGCCTGCTGCGGTCATGGCGGCAATGGCTTTTTCTACTAAAATAGTACGAATGTTCATTATATTATTTACCTTTGTAAGCCCGCCATAGCAGGCTTTCAGTTAACTTTAGTCAGTCGATTCTAGTTTTCGCGCGTATGGTTAAAGGTTACTTCTGGGTAACGCTCTACCGATAAGTTAAGGTTTACACGGCTCGGTGCTATGTAAGTTAAGTTATCGCCACCATCGAGTGCTAAGTTGCTTTCGCACTTACGTTTAAACTCTTCAAACTTTTTAACATCGTCGCTGCTTACCCAACGTGCCGTATTTACATTTACGCCTTCGTAAATTGCATCTACGTTGTACTCAGCTTTTAAGCGCGCTACAACTACGTCAAACTGTAGTACACCTACCGCGCCTACAATTAAATCGTTGTTAGTAAGCGGTCTAAATACCTGTACAGCACCTTCTTCAGAAAGTTGTACTAAGCCTTTTAATAACTGCTTTTGCTTAAGCGGATCGCGCAAACGAATACGACGAAATAGCTCAGGCGCAAAGTTAGGAATACCGCTAAATTTAAGCTTTTCGCCTTGCGTAAAGGTATCACCAATTTGAATGGTACCGTGGTTATGCAAACCAATAATATCGCCCGCATATGCATCTGCTGCACGCTCACGATCGCCCGCCATAAAGGTTACCGCATCAGAAATACTAATTTGCTTACCAAGGCGTACGTGGTTCATTTTCATGCCTTGGCTGTATTTGCCCGACACAATACGCATAAAGGCAATGCGGTCACGGTGTTTAGGGTCCATGTTGGCCTGAATTTTAAACACAAAGCCAGTAAAGTTTTCTTCTGTTGCGATTACTTGGCGGTCATCTGTTTCGCGCGGTAATGGCGTTGGTGCCCATTGCGTTAAACCATCAAGTACATGGTCTACACCAAAGTTACCAAGGGCTGTACCAAAGTACACCGGTGAAAGCTCACCCGCTAAAAACAATTCAAGATCAAACTCATTTGAGGCACCAATTACCAGCTCTAGCTCTTCACGTAATTGCTCAGCGAGTTCTTCACCAATGGCGGTATCAAGCTCTGGGTTATCTAGGCCTTTTACAGTGCGAACTTCTTGAATAGTATGACCTTGGCCTGTTTTGTATAAAACCGCTTCGTCGTTATGAATGTGATAAACACCTTTAAACTCTTTACCACAACCAATTGGCCAGGTAATAGGCGCACAGGCAATATTTAGCTCTGTTTCTACTTCATCAAGTAGTTCCATTGGGTCACGAATATCACGGTCACACTTATTCATAAAGGTAACAATAGGCGTGGTACGTAGGCGCGTAACTTCCATTAGCTTACGGGTACGTTCTTCTACACCTTTTGCGGCATCAATAACCATTAAACACGAATCTACCGCGGTCAATGTACGGTAAGTATCTTCTGAGAAGTCTTCGTGTCCAGGGGTATCAAGTAAATTAACCAGCGCATTGTTATACGGAAACTGCATTACAGAGGTAGTAACCGATATACCACGCTCTTTTTCCATTTCCATCCAGTCAGACTTTGCATGCTGATTAGAGCCACGGCCTTTTACAGTACCGGCTTTTTGAATCGCTTGTCCGAACAAAAGTACTTTTTCGGTGATGGTGGTTTTACCAGCATCCGGGTGCGAGATGATAGCAAAGGTCCTTCGCTTATTGATTTCATTGAGAAAATCTTGGTTTGCCATGTATAAATTCTTTTAGTTTGTACACGGATTTGTACACACTTTTGGAAGTACTCTCTTTTCAGTTCTTCGCTTGTCAAATCCGTCGTGTTAATCGTAATTGGTCGCTATTTTCGCTGATCTTGACTTTATAAACAATCAATGGTTATCTAATCGGTTACCATTTACTCTCAGCGTGCGCCAATGCTCAGTTGTAGCTGTTTGCAATCGTTGCTTCTTCAGCTCATGAACAACTGTGGCTAAACCACAAATTCCTTCGCTACCAAAAATCGATGATAGCTTGTTTAACAACGCCAATAATTGAGCAATTGCCGTTGATCGGTATTGCTGGATATTGTGGATTGAGAGGCTTCAAATATTTTTGCTCACCATCCAAGACTAATTGTTTAAAGGTTGCTTCTCTTGAATCATCAAGCCGCGCTACAACCAATGAACCAGATGAGTAAGGAGCATCAGGATCTACAACTATAACAGCACCTTCTGGTATTGATTTTTTGCCGCTTGGATTTTCCATACTGTCGCCTTTTACGCGAAGCGCGAAACAACCTTCATGTGCTTTCCCAGTGACTTCACGCCACTCCTCTGCATCTTCAAAGGCAAATCCCTCCGCTATTTCAGTCCAATCCCCAGCCTGAACCCAATTAATAAGAGGAATACTCCCTTTAATGTCAGGCCCTACTTCTACATTACCGACCCCCAAGCCAATCTCGCCATCACCTGTGGCGAGCCAATGAGCATTCACGCGAAGCGCCTCCGCGATCTGCATGGTGTAACGAGACCTAGCCGATTTACCAGAGCAAATCTGGCTGATCGACTGCTGTTTGATACCAATGCGACGAGCCAACTCAGACTGAGTCACCCCAGTAAGCTGCAAGGCATGGTTTAGTCGTTCGGATAAAGTTTTCATAAGCCCGTATTCTACAAATAAAACTGTAGCCTTTCAACAATTTTAACTGTTGACTTACCTACAGTTTAAACTGTAACATTCAATCTTGTAACAGTTATTATTGTAACAGGAGACGGTATGGAAGTGTTCAACACGACACAAAAACATCTCCGCCGTGCCATTGACTTGGTCGGCGGGCAATCAGCATTAGCACGAGCCATCAACTCAAAACAGCAAAACGTCTGGTTTTGGTTGAATAAATCAGGGCGTGTTCCCGCTGAATTCGTTTTACCCATCGAACAAGCTACGCAAGGACAGGTAACCCGATCTCAGTTAAGACCGGACATCTACCCCGAATGCCCAAGCGAGCTGAAAGCCAGTAACCAGTAGGATTAAGGGCAAGTAATGGTCAGCATTTTACGTAAACACAAAAGCGAGTACCTCCATGCGTGATTATGGCAAGGTCTATACCCGCTTTTGGCTAAAGCAAAGTGTTTTGTCCTGGAGTGACTCAGCGAAGTTGCTAGGACTGTATTTGCTTACATGCCCGCATTGTAATTTGCTTGGCTGCTTTCGACTGCCGATTGGTTACGTTGCTTCTGACTTGAACTGGGATGAGCAACAGGTTGCCAAGGCGTTAAGTGAGTTAGAACAAGATCAGTTCCTGATTCGTTGCGAGGAATCTGGTTGGACTTTGATTCGAAGCTTTCTGAAGCACAACCCAATCGAAAACCCAAACCAAGGTAAGGCAGCCTTTCGGTTGCTTAAAGATGTACCTGCCGACTTCGTTGGTATGGCATCGCTTTTGAAATCTCTTGCCGCTTTTCAAGCTCGGCTTCCAGAAGAATTTTCATCATTGTTTATGCCTGTTGGCAACCCGGTAAGGGACTCTCAACGGTCGGATGACTCTGAGAGAAGCAATAAACCAACAGTTAAAACTGTTTATCACATACAGTTTGAAGACTTCTGGGATGTACAAATACGCAAAGAAAAAAAAGCTAAAGCCAAAGAAGAATGGCTACGCATGGGCCTCAATGAAGACCATGAACTCGCCTTGGAAGTGCTAACACGCTGGAAAGAGCAACGAGACAACCGATTGCAGTATCAAGATCGGACTAAGACCCCTATGCCACATAACTGGCTTTTAAACCGGCAATGGGAAGACGAGTACGTTCGCATTGATGAAGTACAGCAATCATCGACGAGCCTAAAGGGCAGCAATCACCAATTGAATATTGAAGAAAGCAATCGTCGCATCGCTGAAAGCTGGGCCGGACCAGGTATTCGGGAGGTTCGTTCAAGTGCAGGAGGTTGATAAACGCGAGTTTGCTGAAGTTTGGGGAGCAGCTTGGGCCATGTATGGCAAAAGCGTATCACCGCAATTGCTATCCATCGCATTTGAAGCCCTTCGTGCTTATAGCATTGAAGAAGTGCGAATCGGTCTGACTCGGCATATTCAATCACCGGATACTGGGCAATTTTTTCCAAAGCCCGCTGACGTCATCAAGCATATCGATGGCAACTCGGGTTCAAGAGCCATGGTTGCTTGGAACAAAGTTGACAAGGCTGTTCGTCAGGTTGGTGCTTGGACATCCGTGATGTTTGACGATGCACTTATCCACCGCGTGATTTCAGACATGGGGGGATGGGTTGAACTCTGCAAAGTTGATGACAGGGAATACCCCTTTAAGCAAAAAGAGTTTTTAACACGCTACCAGGCTTACTTGCTGCGGGACGAAGTGGGTGAATACCCAAGGCTATTACAGGGTATTGCAGACCATCAGAACCAGCAAAAAGGATTTGATATGCAAGCGCCTGTTGCCGTGGGTGACTGGTCAAAAGCGGCACAAGTTTACACGAGAGGCATCGCCAATTTTAGCGCAGTGCCTTTGAAAAGAATAAGCCCGAAAGCCATTCAGGCGCTTCTCGGAAATCAATTAGAGGACAAAAATGAAAACGATTAAAGCAAAAACCGTTGCCCTAGTGATAGCCATGTCCGCAAGCACTTCAGTCTATGCGTTTCCGGGCTATCAGTGGGAAAAAGCAGCACAAAGTGTTGGTATTGATCCAGTCATGCTCTACGCCGTTGCCTTGGCTGAGTCAGCCTCACATCGAGGTCTTAACATGACCAGTCCATGGCCATACGCAATTCGCAATGGTTCAAACGCAACCTACGCCAAATCTAAGACAGAAGCGGAGCAACTGTTAAACCAGGCACTTCAAGAGAGTGAAAAATACCAGCTCGATATTGGCCTTATGCAAATCAATTTGCATTGGCATGGGCATCGAGTGAGCTCAGCAGCTGAACTGCTAGACCCCATCACCAACCTTACTGTCGGCTCCAGTATTTTGGCCGAAGCAATCAAGTCTTCACCAAACGATTTAGAGCTTGGCATAGGCCGCTATCACAGTTGGAACGAAGAGCGTGCACGCTGGTATGGGCAAAGAGTGCTTTCTATTTATCGCAATATTTTACATGAACTGGAGGTCCGTCAATGACAACCAATCAACAAGACTTCTATCAATTAAATTTGGCGTACCTACACGCAGCACGAGAATTAGCGCGAATTGATCCGCAAGAGGCTGTCTTGCGCTTTGGACTTACACGCGATGTGGTTGATGCACTGATTAATGCTGGTGTTGACGACCTGCAACGAGTGGCGACCTCATCATTCATGCTGTTTCAACCAAGGGGAAACCAGAGCCAACTGATTGAGATGGTGAAGAGCAAAGGCACAGGTATCCCAAGAATCGCTTATTTATTATCAACCTTAAACAACAAGGGGGATGCATGATTGATAACCTGTCCAAAAGTGAGCTGTTTACCCGAGCCTCGCTGCTTATTAAATACGGATTTCGAACAACCATTATCGCGCTCGATACAGGTTTGCCAATCCACATTATCAGAAGGCTCCACAAAGAAGTGACTGGCAAGTCACCTTGTCCTGGTCAATTGCCAGAATCTGATGCCATCGTTAAAAGTAGAAGAGCCTTGGTTGAAGGCTCCCTGCTGATGGCGCTTTATGTCAATATTGGTGGTGACAATGTCTACAAGCAATTAAATATTGATGCTTTGATGAAGGCTTACGATGCGTACTTGGTTGCAAGAAAAGAAGCAGATCTTCCAGCTGAGATCCCCTGGAAAAAACTAACCATCAATGAAGGTTGGGTTCTAGCTCGTGATTTAAGATCACAGCTTGCATCCTTACACCGGTGTCGATGCGGTAGTCTGTATTTGACGGTATCTCAACAGCGCATTCAGCTTAAATGTCCTGTGTGCGAAATTATGGCCGAGCAAACCACTAGAGCACTTTTTGAGAACTAACATGCTGATACATGATTTGATTGTGCACCGCCCGTGCACTTTGAGAGTACTAAGATGACAAACTTACTTAAATCTTTACCAGCACGCTGCTGGGTTATATCACTGGGGCTTTTTCTGGCGACTTTGGCTGCGGCTCATTTTTTTCCATCAGAAATATTAACGGCATCTGCCAAGTTAGCGGCTCTGCCATTTCTGTTCTGCACCGTCGTTTTTCTCAGCTACTTGGGATTCAAAGCGACCTGCAACCCCATCGGCCTTATAGCCATCACCACTATGTTTTTAGCAATCGCATATTGGCAAGCGAGTTGGACAATTTTCTGTGTCGGCTTAGCTTTCTTAGGCTTAAGCGGTCTAATCCGTTTGTTTCAAAGGCAACTGAAAGATACCGGTCGAGAACTAAGCCTGAGCGAAAAAAAATATTGGTACTGGGTAAACGAATTTGCAGATGGTCGCTCATCTATTCTCCCCAAAAAACCAAAAAAGTAGCCAGCCTATCACGCTGGCTACCTTCTATTTCTAGTTCCTTCCTGATGCCTGGTTATAGGCCCTAATATCAATCAAGTTGTTCTGAGCATAATCTCCCGCAAGGGATGCATTTGAGATCACCGCTATCTGCTTATCCACAAATGCTTTATCTTCTTCAGACACACTGTCAGAGATGTAAGCGCCACTCTCATCCTTTTGACGATACTCATTTAGCATTTGCTCCCTTAGGCCAAGCATTTCAGGCGACCAACTCGATGAGTCTTCAGAGTTGAATACGCGCCCCGCCAAACCTTCATTGAAAGCTTGAGCGAACACTTGACTTTGAATCGGGGTCAATCCCATTCTCTGCCCTTCGCTGTATGCTTCCTGTTTAAAATCACCGGCATACTGTTCTAAGAACTCACCATATCGATTGTTAACTGCCGCACCGAATGCCCCAGCCAACATGGCTTCAGACTTAGTACCCCAGTTTACTTCGGAGGCATACTGCGAACTCGATCCACTGTATGCATCATTAAACGCCGTCAATGGGTTTTCCAAAGAGGTTCCGGCGTCAACGGCTGCTTTTAAGCCATCCCAGGTTGATTTACTGGCCACCGTTGCATTGTGCAAGAAACCTCGTGAGCCAGGATCTTCAAGCGCTTGTTCTTTGTAACTCTCATAGTCTTCGCCAAAGTGATTCAAGGTATGCAGTGCTGCATCAGTATGCTTGCCACTGAAATCACCAATAGCACTGGCGCTGTTGAAGAACATTTCAGCACCAGAAACTCCGCTATCATCAGCCATAATGCGTGCTCGCCACTGAGACCCAGCTTCACTGTTTAGTCCAGATTGATAGGTACTTGTGTCAGAAACTACGGCCTGTTGGGCTTGTTGTTGATGCGCATTTAGTTGTCCATCAACACCAGACAAATTAGTTTGGTAAGCTGATTGAGCTGCGTTGAACTGAGTTTGAACAGTTGCAGCATCCTCGTAGCCGCCCAATACACCCGATTCCACTTGGCTTTGAGTGCCACCAAAAGTAGGTGCAGCTGATGACAAGCCTTCATTAGAGCGCGGTTGAATTGATCGTAAATCGGCTCCGGTAGCCATGGCCATAACAGTCATTGCTGCTTGATAATCATTGTCTCGTTCAGCGGGCGTCGATGAGTTGCTATAGGTTAAAGACTCCATAGCTGCGGCCACATACGCCTGATTATCATCAGGTAGCAAGCGCTGATACATTGGAAGGTTTTCACGTAATCGGTTACCTGCTTCAACATGCTGGTTCATATAGCGACCTAAATAATCCATGACTTCAGGATTATCCGCTGCTAATCGAGTTAACGTCGCACCATCCGTGTTCCTTTGTCCTGATAGACTGTAGCTGGCCTGATCAAGCTCACTAAAGCGGTTTGATGCCGTGATAACGTCTTGTGCTGAACTCTGAAGTGACTGATAGTCTTGGTTAGACAACGACATTTCAACGCCAGAACGTCTTGAATCTGAAAGGTCCTTAACCATGGCATCGCGAAACTCAGCACGTCGTGAATCACTCGATGCCAAGCTTTGCATCTCCCCAGTGAGCGTATTTGCGGTCGTAGACCGAGAACTGCCTTCTGACGACTCAACTTGGCCACTAAAGTTTCCACCTAAATCCAAGCCTGCTCGTAACCGTGATATTTTTGGCACTCTTGAGGATTCGGGCTTATCGACTCCAGGCAAGTTACCTTGTCGGGAGTCATTCCCCCCTGTACCAAGTAATCTTCCCAAGAACCCTTTATCTGCTACTTCTTTATCATCGGTATTTGTAATGGTTCCATCTCCACCGACCCTTAGGCCTCCCGATAACACGCCAGATACCAAGCCACGTACAGCGTCTTTTTTATCGTCTCCGAAACCATACCGTGTTTGCAGGTCATCAGTGACCTGATTAACAACGGCGCTAGATGCGGAATTAGAAGAACCGATCTGACGTCCAACCGAAGAAAGGTTGTCGTAACTTAGCTTTTCACCAAAGGTTCGACTCATGGTATTGCCAACCTGACGGCTAAAGGCTTGAGTTGCCTGAGTCATGGATTCTTTTGTAGAGCCGACCATTGAACCCACTGCGTTTCCAACAGAGAAACTGCTTAGTAGGTTTGACGCGCCGGTCATAGCAGAACCAGTGAGGGCTGAATTTTGGAACATTGACTGTGATTGCATCACCGGGGCATTTTTCGCGACATCTGGACTTGCCATCTTTTCATCAATGGCATCGCCGTTTTGAAGACGTCCAGCCAAGTGGGTAGCGGTTATTGCTGAGCCATACACGAGCATGAGCGAAATCGCCGGAACACTCGACGCCAACATGCCGCCAGTAGCTATCCAGGTTTGCAGCACTGAATCCATCTGCATCATCCCAGCAAAAGATGGCACTTCTGTACCTGCAAAGGCATCAAGAGCCGACATTTTCCCTGCAACGGTTAAATGAATATACAGGTTAATGATGGCCATGACAGGCATCCAAAGTTGAATCCAAAGCAGGATTAACAAGTACTTCCCAGCCATTCGCATCCCGATTTGGCCAAGGGCTATCACAAAGGCCATCAAAGGGGTGATGGCGTAAATGAAACCCTCAAAAAACGTCATCATCGGACGAACGATACTTTGGAAAAGAGTCTGCTCCGCCGCCCATTGTGTATTGCGCTGTTCAATCGCTTGGTTAACCATAACGGCGGCGGTGAAAGCTTGATCATCCATATACTTGCCCGTCACGCTTTGCTCATAAATAGGCAAAAGCACTGACGCGGTCATGTACTCTTGGGTGTTAACCGAAGCCAAACCAAGGTTATTCAGTGCATTTCGGATCACGTCATCAGTGTCAGTGGCTGACGAAGTCCCCAATGAGGCTGACAGAACCTGTTTAAGCCTCGGAATGAAGGTTGATTCTGTCATGAGTTTCAGTTGGCTATAGGCATCGGTGCAGTCCAGATCGCTACTGCTACCACTGAGCATGATGCGCGTGCCATAAATGCGCGAATCAAACCTAATCGCAGTCATCGGGTTAGGATCACTCAGCACCTGATCGAGGTTCTTTTGGCCAATGTCGATACCAATCAAGGTGCACTCTTTAATGTAGTTAAACCACGATTGCTCGATATCCGAGCCGCCGACACGATTTGCATCACCCAACCCAGAGCGATCCATCACCTGTTTTCTCACTATAATCAGTGACTGTAAACTGGATGCAAAGCCGTATTCCGTCATGGCGGGAGTTGAGAACGCCGTTTCAAACAATCGCGTGATTTGAAAGCCAACAGTTGAAATCGTACTGCCTGCGGCAGCAACACCGATGGGCACATTATCAACCACTCGAACTTGTCCCGTGTACGCATCCTCAATGCTCACTCGGGTACTGGGTCCAAACATGGTTGCAAAGACGAGCCATGAGACTAAAACGTGTTGAAAGTTAATCCCACGACCGCCTTGCATTAAGGCCTGAACAGAGACCATCAATACCCCAATGAGCAAGCCAATGCGAACCATTGAAGTAAAGTCGCCTGTACCAGTGATCATCGCGACAGCGTTCAGGACCTGCTCTAAAAAAGCCGAATCCCCGATGGAATAGATTTCCCACATGACCTATTCCCCCAGCGCCGTAGATTTAACGGTGTAATAACGCTGTTTGCGAATGGTCTGAATCACCTGGTTAAAATGCGCCAGCAATTCTTGCTCTGAGCCGTATCTTCGCTGCAACGCAGCGTACTCCTCATTGATTTGGCGACGTGCACGTTCAAGGTCTTCGGTTAACAACTTCGCATAGGCATGATCTTCCACACCGGAGGTACTTCTAGCTGCATTGAGCATGTCTTCAACCAATGCTCGGGCCATCTCAACAGCAATAAATGGTGCCGCTCTTGAAGCAAACGACCTAGCGGCCCCTTCATTTAATGCAGAAAGTGTTCGAATCATACCGCCAATGCTCGCAGGAGCCGAGGTCATAAAAGCCTTTTCGGTGGTGCTAGCAGCCCCTGTATTTCGAGCAAACTTAAAAATAATGCCGTTACTAGAACCTGTACCAAGAAGTAAATTTTCTACCTGAGTTGATAACCCGGTAAGAGTCACGTTAGTAATTGTCGGATTCAGACAGCCGTCTTGTGTCACTGTGTCACATCGGTACATAGCGACGTTACCGCCATGAATTAGATGCTCAATAGTCACTTTATTGCCATTCAATCTGGTCAGTTTTGGGGCTTTACCTTGACCATCAGCCGCATTAGCCAAATCACCAACGATGATCGAACCCGTCACCGACATAACCGCTTCAAGAAAACGGTCATCCCCCGATGCAAACCAGCTTGATGCCGAATGACGTTTCAGTGCTCGCCAGACCAAGTTACCTTTAATCGTTTTATTCACATCAGATGCCGCGACACTTGAAGCATTCTCATAAGGGTTCTTACCGTTGGACTCACTCCAACTGGTAAAAATGTCTCCAGCCCCTTTAAGTGAGCTCAACATGCTGGCTTCTGTTTGCCCCTTTTTACCAAAAGCAGCCAGGGTATCGTTCACGACTCCCTGAGCCATTTGACAGGAATTGCCAAAATACTCGTTCAACTGCTGGATTTTCTTTTGCAGTGTCTCCATGTGCTGAGAGCATTTCTCACACATAGCACTGAGCGCCAATTGGAATGCGTACCCCTTGGCATTTGCCGCTACAGAGCGAAGTAATTGAACAAACTGATCTGCATTAACAAATGACAAACTTCCAGCGAACATATCAATGCCGCCACAACCTGCTTGGAATGACGGAGGCACCATTGAGACGAGGTTCTCGTTCATGATCCTGTTACGGACAACAACGCTTCCACCAGATATAACGCCACGCCGCTGACTCTCGAATACACCAGGCGCAGTGGTGTTGGTCATTGAACCAAACAATTGATTCATCTCCTGTTGCAAGCTTGCTTGGCTCATAGACGAAAAACCAATCGCACAGGCGATTAGCGATACTCGGAATACTTTTTTCATTGTTATAACCCTCCTTGTGCACGCAGATAGCGAACAAGGAACTCAGGGTCCTGTAATATCTTTTCGTTAAGCTCTTGGGCTGACATCGCGAGTGACACGCCGGGTTGAACAGGTCTGGTGGCATAGTAAGTTTGATCGTCAATCCAACTGGCTTGATGGGCTGCAAGAATGATTCGATTATTGAGCTCATCAAGGCTCATTGCGCCTTGGCCAATCGGAGTGATGACATTAGGCGGATCAACTAAGAACACGGCAGGGACAGTCGTAACGGACAAGGATTGAGCTTGTCCTGAATCGACTTTGTAATTAGGAAACTCTCCACCAGGTAAAGGCAAGCCATCGACTGCAATAGCAAACACCTCGAAACCATAGTTCAAAGCCATTGATTCGATGATAGGCGCTTGAGCATGGCAGTAAGGGCAATCAGAGCGATAGAAGAAGAATAAGCCAGCCCGTTTTGCTACTTCACCTAAAGCAATATCTCGTTGAGCGCCAGCTTCTCGATCCATCCGATTGGCAGCATAGGTAGCCAAGGGTCTGCGACTGATTTCATCCAAAACTGGATCGCCCATGACCACCTGCTGACTAACATCAGCAAATAGTGAGCCCTTATCCATCATGACGCGCTGTAGATACAGATAGGCTCGGACGTTCTCATTCGTCGGCTCATCAATTGCCTTGTCCATGAACGACTGCATATGCTCTCGAAACCAGGCAGCACTGAAGGGCTTTAGCTCGCTCTGACTCGACTCTGCCGCACCAGATTCCGGCTTAATAAGCTCTTCAGCCTCCGCTGGCTCAGGAATGACCTGATACCAAAACCAGCCTTCCTGGCCACGCTGATAGAATGGCTCGTCACTGGCATAGGCGGGTAAAATGAATAGAAAGAAAATAATGATTGGGATGGTCACCCATAGGATGAACCAAGGTAACAAAGGCGTTCTCATTGTCAGCTCCAGAACATTTCATAGAGCTAACATGCTAAAGATCCCCGCTAGAGCGATTGGCCAGATAGATGAAGGAATTGTGAGTGTTTCTGACTAGCTGTTGTAACTAGTAACAACAGCTAACGTTAATGAACAAAAGATATGATTTTACGCTTTGAGCGAAAGGCTAAGCCTCAGCATAGCCATCACTTTTATCTCAAAGATTAAGAGATAAGCTTTTGAGCAACAGTTTTTAGTTTAAGTTTTAAGTCGTCAGAAATAATTGGAAGCGCTACACCGTCATCGCCAACAGCTACTGCTGGCCCATAATCATCATAATCTTCACCAGTGTCAGCATTGATTGCCCTGTAACAATCTTTGGTTACGTCGACATCATCCTGTAGACCAACGTAATACCAAAACCACTTTTCAGTTTCACTAATCGTAGCTTCGATTATTTCAATCAACCCTTCGCGTGACGGAGCAACAATCATTTCAGCTTTTAGCCAATCAAGATAAAAACTAATTGGGATTACTGGCTCATCTTCGTCATGACAATGCAAAGCATATCCAATAGCCTCAATCACAACATAAGGATCATCATAAAAATAGCCACTCCAGCAGTGGCTATGGCCGTCACCACATTGATCATAGATTGGTTTCAACGATGAAGGAATTGGAAATACCGCATCATTACTGTTTTCAAATTTCTTTAATACCAGCGTTAAAAGCTCTCGATAAGGGACGATTTTCTGGTATTGCTCAGCAACGTCAGACTGAATTACATTAAGCGAATGACCAGCTAGTTTTTTGTTATACCAGAACTCGCCACTTCTGTTATCCGGATTGTCTTCATATTCAGCCAATAATGTCGCAGCTACAACAAGACCAACCAATATCGCTTCTGAGTCATTTGCATCTATGAATGAGGTTAAAACACCTAGCATTCGTGTTTCACCTAATGCTTTTTCAAAAGAAGCCTCAGCATAAAATGCATAAACATCATCTAAAGAGATAATGTTAAATTGCTCCCAAGCTTGCTGGATTCGCTGGCATACTTGAAGCGTAACACCTGCATCAAAATCCAAAGCTTGCAAGCGCTCAAAGCACTGTCTATTTGCGATCTCAAGGTTTTCAACTCTATATTCAGAGGCAACTTGAAATGCCGCGTAGCTTTTAAAGCCGCAAAATGCTGCGAACGCTTCGTATAAATGGCTTTTCTTTATTGATGGAATTGCTGTTTTTAACTCAGAATGAGCCGTAAAAATGATGGGTTTTAAACTTTTCATATACATATCCATATGCTTGAGACAGTTATTAACCGTTATCAATCATTGCTACACACGATTACAACATGATCTCTCAAGCCATGTATGTATAATTAAAATTTAAGTAAATATTGGGTTCTCTATACGCCTTTTCAGGTCAATTTGCTGTTTTTCACTCGTGTGCAAGTGTGGCTAGCGCCACTAAAAAATATATAGGATTTTTGAAATTCAGGCAACCATCACAAAGAAAAACTGAAAACGTATGGATCGTGCAGTTCAAAAAAGGAAAAGATGAATCGACCAGATCAGTGCTCAAGGTAGACCCCTAACGTCTACTTCTGGCACATAAAGCAATATTCAGAAACTTCGAATACTACGTTAGCTCACTTTACTGCAATAACCGTAACCAAAATTTTAATTGAGCAACTTGGAACCATGACAAAGTACATTTTGCTCCCCACATGCTGCCAGAACTCGGCCTCTTGGGCATATTTTTTTGCTTTTTGGATAGCGACGTTTTCTGGCAACTGAGTTTTAGTTAGCCCCGAACATAGCAGCTTTGAGCACAAAGCCTTCCAAGGATGCTTAGGTACGCCGTCTGAAAGCCGTTCCACAAACCGATCCAGTGCATGATGAGTCACCACGACAGGTCCAATGTTCGGAACATTTATTACCTCATCGATTTCTCTCACTGTAGCATTATCGACGCTGTATTCTTCGAAGGAATATGAGAGCCAATCTTCCCGTTTCTCTACCGATATCTGTGCTTCTTGGTAACGGGTGAGCAAGAACCTGGTCAGGCTGTAAAGTGAATGCTGAGTTGAGCGTTGTTTCTGTAACTTTTTGATGGCTCCTTTACTGACTCGGATTTGAAGCCCATTGCCGCTTCGGTTACTCCCCATCACCTCTTTCACTGACAATAGGTGGTGAATAGCATAAAGCTCAGCTGCAATTAGCTTTTGCTGCCCAGGTAACTTGTCGTATTGCTCACCTAAATCGACCTTTAGCTCACCAGCTCTTCGAAGGCCGGTCTTCCAGTAAACCGTAAATTCACCATCAATCTGCTTTGTCAAAAGGGTTAAAACCATCATGTTTGTTTCTCCTATTGGTTATCTATTTTTCATTCTCCATGTTTTTTCAAATATGCAAGGCGCAAAAAAAGGGGCCGAAGCCCCTTCGATCAGATATGAACTTTAGGAAAGCCCATGGCTCCGTAAACATTCAGCACATCATTCCAATCCCAACTTTTCACGCCAAGTGACGTTGGTATCGGAGGGATCAGAACTTGTGTCAGAATGCCTTTTTGCCAGGCTTTTTTCTTGAGTTCATTCGCTGCATTCAGGCCGGTCTCAGAGAGATCGTGATCTGCCCAGATGTACAGCATTTTCACATTACTTGGTGGTTCAAACCTAGCCAGTAGCGTTGCATTCACAACCGACCAACATGTCTGTCCCGTAGCTCTGGTAACCGCTAAAGCTGTTTCGATGCCTTCAGAAACACCTAATACCTCACCAGGCTCACCTATCGGAATGGCACCACCAGTGATTGTTCTGTCACTTGGTATCGGCATCATCTTTTTAGGCTTTTCAACCGGCGCTTTGAATCCATCTTCACTTAGGTAGATCCGATGAAACGTGGCCGAACGCCCTTGCTGAGTAACGATTTTACCTAGCAGCGCTGGGTAGCTATCGATAAACAAGCCATCTTCATCATGGTAAGGCAAGTTTGGATGATACCTCAGCACCGAATCCCATTCAGGACGAAGCCGGGTAACAATGCCACGACGATGCATGTAGTTCCAAACTGGTTGCGCACGAGTATCTGCAAGAGAAAACGTTTCTCCCCAGGTTTGATTCAAGCGATGGATAATCGCTTTGTCCTCTTCCTGCTTTCTAGCCTTCCAGTCAACAGCGTTACTCGGTATTACCCGAGTTGGTACTTGTCCGGGTTGAATACCTAGAGCTTGACCGATTGCTTCAATAGACTGAGCAAAGTTCCATCCATTAATCCAAGACAACAGTTCAAAGCCATCATGAAAGATCCCGCAGGTGTTACAAACGCCACCTCCGGTATATTCAGCATCTTTGAACAGCCTAAAGCCATCACGACCGCCATGAACAGGACAAGCCACATGACGGCCTTTTCGAGCAATAGCGGCATCAAGTTCTGGCACCAACGCCGCCAGTATTTGAAGCCACTGGCCATTAAGATATGGCCTTACAGTTTCAATTTGTAAAGGTAACGCCATATAACCTCCTTAAGTAAAAAGCCGACTCCTACCACAAGTGATAAAAGTCAGCTCTGGGCCTGCATTGAGCCGTTTGGTTAATGCAGGAACGTTAGTCAAGCTGGATACCATGTCGTCTTAATAGCCACATGATGGAATCACGAAGCACATCAGGATCGACAACCGCAGCCATTGCGCAAACACGAAAGCAAAATGGCGTTAATTCGTCATTTTGAATCCACGACAACACATCCTTTCGCAATCGAGTACTGACACGACCGTCTAGCAATACACGGATCGCATCCAATAGAATGCCTTCGCGTAACTGCCAGATTTCCGTGTCAGACCAAGTGACAGGGGCATCATCAAACTCAAATAGAAATTCGAGCTGTGCTGATGTGTGCTCATGGGACTGCTTTTGTGATGTAGGAGAATGGGCAATACGCCCATTCATTACAGATAACCGCGTTCGGCAAGCGAAACGCAGCCCTCGGATGCGACCACGACATGGTCAAGCGTTCGAATATCAACAAGTGACAAGGCGTCACGAAGTCGATGAGTGATGCGTTTATCAGCTTCACTGGGTTCAGGATCACCCGATGGATGGTTATGAACCAGTATCACAGCTGCCGCATTAAATTCCAACGCCCGCTTTGTTACTTCCCTTGGATACACGCTCGCTGCATCTAAAGTGCCTTTGAACAGCTCTTCAAATCGAATAACGCGATGCTTTGTATCAAGAAACAGCACGCCAAAGACTTCGTGCTCATACTCGTGCATCAGTGTTTGCAGGTATGAGAACGCCGATGATGGCTGTTCAATTTTGCGACCTTTACTCAATCGATCACGGGCAAGCTTGAGCGCCATATCTAAGATATCCGCTTCAGTCACTTGCTCAGGAACGATGTAAGTACCGGCTTCTTCGCCAGCTAAGAATTTTTTGTTTTTCATAGGAGTCTCCAAAAAAAACGGAGACGAACCCATGCCCTGAAGGGGACGGAATCGTCCCCGCAGGGTGGTAAAATTGATGTGGTTACTGAATTAACAGTTGTTGTGTTACTTCGAATAACTCACGCTTCAGATCTTTGACGTCGTTAATCACGATGCTTTGAGGAAAGAATTTCTCAACACTGCGTGTTTGAATCCCTATTCCCAGCAGCTCAAAGCCACTTCGTCTGCACCGGTCAACAATGTCATGCGTGGCAGCCCAATCATCTGGGTCACCATCCGTTAGCACTATCATTAGCTTTCGCTTCTGTTTTTGCGCTAACAAACTGTTTGCCGCAAACCACATCGCTTGTGCCATAGGCGTACAACCTCGTGGTTTTTGGTCAAAACAGGCGGCCCGATGTCGAACCGATTGCTTGGGCAATAACGCGATAGAAACTTCCTGATGAATACCAGGAAAATAACTGACCGCAGGTACAACACCCGGTATGCCTTCCAGTGCCATGGCCAAAGCCAAAGCGGCTTCATTAGCAACATGAAAGTACTTTCGATTACCTTCGCCAATGGGCTTACCCATTGAGCCCGATATATCGACAAGCAAGTGCACAGCAGCATTGGGCGCAATGCGAGGTTGCCTTTGAATAAACAATCTCGACTCACCTGCTTGTGAAGCGGCAAGACGATGAGTTGCAACTCGAAGACCGTGCCTTTTGGCATGATTCCGATTGTCCTGACTGGACTGAACCATGCCCCTAAGTCGGGCTCGAATTTGAGCCGACTCAGACGCCGATAAGCTCAAGATGGCCTCATCACCCAACATAGCTTGCTCTGCTTGGGGCAAACTGAGAGGTGTGACGCCCTGATGTCCTTCAGCTTGTTCCGACAACACTTCTGCCACTTGGGCAAAGGTATCGGGTTCAAACTGAGCGGCACTGGCCTCTAAGGCTTGTCGCAAATTGTCAGCTTGATCAGAGTTATCAGAATCACTCGTTTCAGCAGCATCCCCTGTTACAGACGAACCTGTTTCCGGGGTTTGACTGTCACTACTGCTATTGCTGTCATTACTCGCATCTTGTCCAATGTCATCACCGCCATCAGCATCAGACTCATCCTGTGGTGGACGAGATTCTTCTTCCAACATGGCAACGATGGCATCGACAAGTTTCAGCACTTCACCTGTAGATGCCAGGCTAGGCACTGCTGTCAGCATGGCGCTTAACCGGCTCATCGCTGCGGCAGGAAAGAGTTGTCTCACTCTTTCATCAACAGCTTGATACAAAGGCGTCAGCGCTTTCTGGCCCAGAAAATGGCATCTCAAGCGAAACAACAACCAGGCTTGCAAGTTAGATGCAGGCTCAGGCTGTTCAGGTACACACATTTGCTGTGTGTCCACCATGTACTCAATCACTTGCGAAATACTGCGCCGGGTTCCGGGGTAATCCTTTGCCAATTCGTTTTCAATGCGAACGTCCTCAATGATATTGAGAAGTGCCTTACGGATCGGCTTAGACGACGCCTTCTGCACCATGTCAAAATTGGTATGCCGAATATGCGCCGCTTCATGAGCCAGATAACCCCAAGCTATCTGTTGATAGTGTGGGTCGTCTGGGTTTGCTGTTGGGATCACAATCCGCTCACCATCGGTAAACGCATCTTGTCCTTGAATAAGCACCTTCACACCAAACTTTTCGCCATAAGCGGCGGCAACGATTGGCAGTGCGTTTTTTAATGGATGATTCATGGGAGTCTCCTAATCATTAGGGGGAATACTCCCTCAGCGGGAGCGTTTCCCCGCTGGGAATGTAAGTGTTTAAACCTGTGCTTTTAGCTTATCCATGTCGTATTTTTGACCTAACCAAGCCACCAATTGAGCTGGACTCTCGTGCTGCTCAAATGACGTTTTAAGCTGGTCTAAACTCAGGATGTCATCCAATGTCAGACCGTACTGGTCTTGTAACTGAGTAGACACCTCGTGTTGATATTGCAGCCAGGCCCGCTCATGAGCGGTTTGCTGCAATGCCATGTTTGGAACAAATACCATGGCCGTTACCCAAGCTCCTTGTGCGTCCGCATCTGCGATCAGCACAGGGTTCTCGGGGATCACGACACTATGTGTTGAGTACGACCGTTGTACTAACCTTCGACAACACGCCACTTCTGGTATCGATTCACTTTCAACAGCATCAGTCACACCACGAAAATGCGGTTCAAACTGCTTTAGTTGGCTGGGGTTATGGATGGTTGATTGCATAATTTCCTCTTATATAGTTCAGAGGACATGCGCCCTTCAGGGCAACATGCCCTCAAGGACGTTAGAAATAAAACGAGTTTGGTACAGTCGAACCAAGGTTTGGTCTGACGGTTGGTTGGGGTATTGCACGCAAGTTATCTGCCTGAGCAGATACTGGCTGTGCGGGTTTAGGTTCAGGTTTGGGCATCAGTTGCCTGATATCCAATTGACCTTCACCGTGCATTCTCATCTTGTCTGGATCAGACAAAATTAAAATGGTCGCCATCAGTTCGTGATAGAGATTGTCTGTCACAGGGCCGGTCTTCGGCAGACGAACAAATAAATTGTCCATCGCTTCAACCATCGGCTGAACTCGATGATCCAGAAATGACAAACCATCCAACTTGTCTCTTAACCGTTTGAGAGGGTTAAGGGCTCGCTGACTGATTTGATTCTTACCTGCAACGGAGCGCTCAAACAGTTCGTTGGCATCACGAGCTACCTCCCTAAAGAGGGTGTGTCCCATACCATTGACCTTGTCATCTAAGCCGCCAGCTTGATCAGCCGGTTGCATTCGATAGATGGCATAATCGAACTGAAGCCGTTGTTCCACGTCTTCGATGGGTGATAATGCACGTCGGATTGCATCTGCAAATTCCGGGTGTTTTGCAACCCAGTCAAAAGTCACCTGATCATAGTTGTCCAAGAACAACTGCTTGCACTGCGCAAACTCCTGACCGATCCGGTCAAGCTCTGGAACAATCTGATCAATTCGGTCTTCAGGGACGGCATAGCCTCCTAAGAACCGCACACCGACTTGCTCACACAAACGCTGCGCTTCTTTCTTAAGCCTTTCAAAGTTCGCCAATGCCTCAGGGTCGCAAATTTTTTTACTCCCTAAGCTGGCAACATCCTTCGGTGGAAGTTGGCTGCCATTGGCTAATCTGAAATCTTCAGGCCTTAGTTTTTTTCTACCGCTCCAGATGGAACAGTCGATGTGACAAATCAAAAGTTTGTCGAGGGTTTGAATACTCATAGTGCATCCTCATGCGAGATGGGGACACACCACTCCCAACAGGAGCAATGGCCCCCGCTTGGGTGGTAGTAGTTGACGCGCTAATGGCAATACCACTATCAGAAATAGTAATTTTGCGAATCAGGCGACGATTGGTTGAGATCGATTTTCGCAGGCATTAAATCCAGTGCTTCAGCTATCGGGCGAACCCGCTCTAAATCACTGCCTAGCAACCGCAATACATCTTTTTCCAACTTCAGTTGGTCAGATACTTCTATCCCTTCAGGACTCGCTACTGTGAGCGAACAAAGTGGTGGTAATTGACGCTTAAAGGCCAGTAACAGCAACAATGGCCACGGGCCATCATCAGTGTTAACAATGCCAGCGCCTTCACCTGACACCATGCTGATTTGATTGGTACTAGGTAATCCGCTTTTGCAAAACCCTAATGACCATTCTCCAATCCTGACCTGGTTATCATCAATAACAGCCAAGCCATAGGCTTCAAGCAGCTTTGCCATATCGAACAACGCTTTTTGCGCTAGCGAGATTTGGCCATTGACGTCCTTGCGAGTACGAAACTCCCAACTGACGTTATTGGCGCACGCGACGCTATCAAGCGCATTTGATAGTTCAAATGGCCGCCCTTGATGATCAATGCCGACTTGTCCAACAAATCGATAACCCTTGTTGATTTTCTCATTGATTCTTCGGTCTGCTTCTGCGTTAGGATCAGTCGAGTCAATCAATCGCTGCTGCGACAATTGACCTGCTTTTCCAAACCGAACTTCAACCTCCTGGTTATCTGCTCCAACGTAAATAGCCCATTCTTTGGCTGTCCCATCAGAATGACTGTAACGGTAAAGAGCAAAGCACTTTTCCATC
Source organism: Pseudoalteromonas sp. 2CM28B (assembly GCF_023161935.1). Classification (NCBI taxonomy): domain Bacteria; kingdom Pseudomonadati; phylum Pseudomonadota; class Gammaproteobacteria; order Alteromonadales; family Pseudoalteromonadaceae; genus Pseudoalteromonas; species Pseudoalteromonas sp. 2CM28B. The sequence continues at coordinate 508,641 of NZ_JALNTH010000001.1, read as the reverse complement.
ATCAATCCTCCCAGTGGTCACCGAAGACATCAGCGGCAATACGGTGAATGGCTTCTCGTTGCTCCAACTCAGCACGAGCCGTCAAAGACCGAACCAGTGCATACTCCACTGCGTTAGGAGCACCTTTGAAAGCAAGTGTTAACTTTGCCCAGCGCACCAAGGTCCTTGTGGACATGGTGATACTAAGCTCAGCACCGCCATCCGCGCCGCCAATAAAAAGGCGACGAATGTCACCAGCCACTTTCACCATTTTTTGGCGAAAGACTTCTGGCAAGCCCGGCGCAACGTTCTCCAGAATGGCTTCCTCTACAGATGGCTCTGCATAGGTCGCTTCGATGATTCTAAAGCGATCAAGAAAAGCCAAATTCTGTTGAAGCACGCCTTGATACAAGCCCGTTTGGTCACCGCTGCCCGCACTGTTGCCGGTAGCGATAAAACGAAACTTGGCATGTGGCATGATGATCTCACCGCCATTTTGTGCGATGACCAACGGGGCACCTTCCAAAATGTCATTGAGCCCAGCCAGTTCAGCAGGCTCAGCAAGATCCATTTCATTAATGATCAGCAAATGGCCATGCTTGACAGCCAGTGCCAGTGGTCCATACACAAAGGTCATGTTGCCATTAACCAGCGTGTGGTGACCGATAAGATCGGACAACTCCAATCGACCGTGCGCCGTAATTTGCTGAACAGGCCAATTCAATCGAGAAGCAACTTGGCAAATTAGCGAGGTCTTACCGCATCCCGTGGGGCCTGTAATATATAAACCGTCACCGTCTGGGTGAGACAAGAACGCCAATACGTCACGTAAGTCTTCTTTTCTAAAAACATACTCGTCCTTGCGAACGGGAATGTTTGGATGGGTAGTGTCGGCACCATATCCTTCCAGAACGAAAGCATCAGGAGCCGGGACATTAAACGCTTGATTCACTTGAACCAAAAATGGGGATTGTTCTGTCATGGTAAACCTCATTAGTTTTAACGAGGCCCCATGCCCCAACAGGGAATGAAGTCCCCGTCGGGTGGTGTGTTGATTGTGGTATGGCTGTGTATGTAAGAGTTCAGCTCGCTCTATCATTCGTACCCAGCATTGGCTACGAGTGAAACTGCTTTCTGATGCACTCGATGTAAGCGCATGAGAAAGGAGCCGAAATCGGCTCCAAGTGAACGTTAAAAGTAAAATGAGCTCGGCGAGTCACCTGGCAGAACCAAGTTCTCTTGCTCAAGACTGATTTTGATTGGTGTTTCAACGGGCTGATCTGGCTTATTGGTGCTGATACGCAACCGCTCTTGTGGCGATTTTCGGTAAGCGGCTAAAACCTGTTCATCCAGCTCGCCTAACTTATCGGTGGCCAATTGCTTATAGTCCACCGTGCCCGCCATCATGTAGCGACTGAGTTTGACCCCAGCATAGTCGGCATGAGCGTAGTTACCCATCATGGCGACCAATTTTGACTGGGCGTCTCGCATTTCCTCTTTCAAAGATTTAATGTGATTTTCCAGTCGGACAACTTCGGAATGTGCTGAGCAATACTGCCGAGACAGCGATGTCCAGCGGTATTGGGCTTCACCCTTGGGAACAAAACAATCTTGTTCAGGGCATTTTGACGGTTCTTTTTTGGTCTGTACTAACTCCCAAAACTGAAGCGCTGTTTCTTGCAATTCAGTTAAGAACGCCGCGTCTCGTTGTATTTCAAACTCAATCAGTTGATCCTCAAAATAGAATACCAACCAACCACGCGTGCTATTGGCGACCAGTATTTGATGCTGTACTTGCACCCAATACAACTGGTACGCCTCGCTTTGTTCTCGGTGAGCTTGCACATCCTCAAAAACTGACTGGCAAGGACATTTCAGTTCAACGGGTTCGCCCGCATCGTTGATGCCATCAAAGCTGGCTCGAAAGATTGCGTTATGATCGGCTTCTGCACATAACGGCAGAAGAAAGTCATTATGCGCATTCTCAAATGCTCGCCTTGCTTGAGGCTCCAACCTTATACCGCGAAGCACATTTGGATTATTCGACAGGTCTTCCGGTAATACGAATCCGGTTTTTTCTGCCCATAATCGCCAAGGTGTTTTGTAGGGTGAACGCCCCATAATAATTGGGGCTTCAGATGCCGTAACCCCTGCAATGCGCCACTGGTGCCATGCAGGAGTACGCTGTGATAGGTCGATAACCTTCATATTGCCTCCTTTGAGGGGAGACTCCCCCGAAGGAGAGAACTCCCCTTCAGGGTTAAGTGGTTACTTTGCAGCTTGTGCTAACGCTGTTTGGTGCTGAACAACACTTGCTTGAACCGAATCAATTGCCGCTTTACCGGCTTGAATCGAACCTACGACAAGGGCAACAACCAATACCAAGCGAAAAAGTGAGGCTGATTTAGTCATGGAAGATCTCCAAAAAAAAAGACGAGACCTTCCCCCTGACGGGAGAATAATCCCGCCAGGGTTCGTAAAGTGAATGCGTGGCGCTAAGAAGCTAAAGGCTGTGTGAGCGCTTTGGCTGCTTGTTGCTGTGCATTAAATATTTCTTGTTTCGCAAACGTCAGTTCAACACCTTGAAAATGTTCATTGGCATATTCCAATGCACTATTCCAAGCGTTTGAAGCTTCCGCCCGCTCGATAAGCTTGTAAACAAGCCCTCGGGTTCGATCATCAACTTGCTCGGGTGGAATCACCGATGGCTCAACAACGTGTGTTGCTTGGCCTTCGATAATTCGCTCCGCTTCGTCTTGATCGAAAATTCCCACAAAGCCAAACGCAATGCGGGAACACTGGATCATGGATTTATGCCTTAGCATTCGCTTAGTGTGCGTCTGCCATGGACCATCCACACGGTAAGGGCCATTTTTGCCGTTACCTTCAAAAGGCGGTCGATAGACTTCATCCAGGTACTCAGTGATTTTGACTGGGTGCGAACGGTCGCGCCGATAGATAATGCATTCCATCCATTCCGGGCATTCTTTCGCGCCATCCAGTGAGACTTTGGTTTCTGAAGTCTTGAACTCCATGCCATCAAACTGGTCGTGTTGATTGATGATGCGAGACCATCCATCGACACCTACCACTGGAATAATTCCAGCTTGTTTATCAGGGAACGCAAAAATCTCTTTGGTGAAAGGGTTCAAGCCGTACTGATCTGCAACCACCAAGAGCGCCATCATCTGCTCATTGGTCGGTGCACTACCGTCACGTTGCTTGAATGCTGTTGCTTTTAGGGTATCGAACAACTTGTTTGGATCGACACTAAAGCGCTCAGCAAAGCGTTGGATTAGCTTTGGTTTTTCCATTGTGGACTCCGACAATCAAAGTGGGAGTCTGACCCTGACGGGAAAGTACTCCCGGCTGGGTTAAAGCGTTTTCGCTCGGTTAAAAATCTGGTTCAGGATAAGTTTGTGCCCAATTAGTTTGGGAGCCTGCATCATCCGCCGGTGATGGCTCAGATGCTCTGTTCACACTATCAAGAAGCAGAAACTCGTCCGCGTCCACTTCGGTCAATCGATGCTTAGTGCCATCTTTCTCCCATGATCGCGTGCGCTGAGGCCCTTGAACAAAAAGCTTCGCTCCTTTTTGGATCAAATCTTTTGCTCTTAGCCCTAACTTAAATCCACCACGATCTCGAAAAACAACCCGATGCCATTCCGTATGCTCTTTGAGCTCATTGGATTGACGGTCGCGCCATTTCTCAGAAGTGGCCAGTGAAATACTGGTCACTAAATCACCTGATGGATAGGCTCGTGTCTCTGGCTCAGCGCCAACGTAGCCTATGAGTGTTACTTGGTTTTTCATGATGTTCTCCTCGTCTTAGTTGAACTCTGTGCACACAGTCGTTTCTACCCGGCTGGGCAAAGAAGACTGACGGCGCAGATAGGTTGGTATTTCGAGTAAAGCCATGTCGTACTGATGTGGCTCTTTGTAAAACGCAGATGTCAAACGGGGCATACCAGGAGCTTTAGGCACTGCCATTGGACGACGTTTTGGTGTTGGTGTGAGCAACCGTTTGATTTGAATAAATACAAATCGAAACGGGCGCACGCTTTGACGAGCAACCAATCGTAAAAGCGACCAGCTCAGTTTTGCAAGCAACATAATGCCTGCGATTTGGATAATAAATCCGAAGATATATTCCATTGGTGACTCCTTAATTAGGTTGTGAAGGAGTCACCCCCAACTGGGGAAAACTCCCCCAGTTGGGTGGTGAAAAGGCGAACCATTAGGAACGCATGGTTGAGCATGTAAAAACATGCAGGCTATTTGTTTAAGGAGGCTAGCTACCTCTTAGTACCACTGAGAATACTCAGCGGCGGGCTTCCTTTGAGCTCATGCTCTCAGGCGCAGATATCACTGAAACAGATCAGCAATATTTGATAGTCAGTGTAACCGTCTTATTCAGACAGGATAGTTAGAAAGATGCTCAATTCTTCCACCTAGCTGAAAGGCCATTACCTCACAGAGGATTAGTCTAGGGACTGATTATTGTCATATCAGGAGCAAACTTATGGCCCAAACAAAACCCAATTACTCAAAACCCATCTTTGAACAATCATTCACAATTAATAGCTTACAGGCGCAACGTGTCGTTGACCGTGTTTTTAGACGGACGGTCAGTGCGCTTTACGGAATCGATGTCATCCTACGCATCATTGGCGATGAGAACGAAATTGATGAAGTAGAACAGATCATTAGCCAGTTGATCGAGGATTGCGCTAAAGCGGTAGACAACGAACAAGCTCGTTTGGACAAATTGATGGAGTCCAACGGCATCGATGAAGTACCTGACTACACCGACCCGATTACCTTCAACGCCAAAATCAGCTCGCCTCAGGTTGGCCAGTTTGTCGGCTTAGTTCGCAAACTCGATGCGTTGATGATCTCAATGGACACACTCTGGTTGTCTAGCGTGCTTAGCAACAAACAACGTGTTGATGGCAACTACGCATGGCAACAGCGCATTATCAAACTGGCTCGACGCATTATTGATATCGAAATTCGAGCACGAAAATCAGCTCAAGCCAAGGGTAAAGAAGCAGAAGTTGAACAAGCAGTACCTTCAACCGATGACGATATCACTGAAGAGGAAACAGATACCCCCGCCAACTAGGCTCCCATCAACCAGCCCCTCTCGAAGGGGCTCTTCAATATTTGGTGTTGTGGACTTTGTAACAGAGTTTTGGACATTAGTGAGTTTGAAGCTTCGAACGAAATCTACCCATCAGAAAGTTTTCCATCTTCCAAACAGCAGAACGGCACCACTTCAGGTGGTGCCGCTAGTGAAAAAAGTGGACAATTTCTATCATTACATGGAGTATTACCTGCAACCCCTTAATGCATTTCAATGCTATTTGAAGAGATGTCTATTCAATAGTCAACCATTCACGTTTACTATGCTTTTTATTAGGCGAATTTTTTACGAACTTCTCCAGGCCCCATATTGAATTGTTTTTTAAAAGCATGAGCGAATGAAGCCTCAGAACGATAACCAACGCTTTCCGCTACATTCGATACAAGCTCACCATTTTTCAATAATGACCATGCCTTTTGCATACGCCACCAAGTTAAATAACCAATTGGCGTCCATCCAGATATTTTTAGAAATCTAGTCGCAAATGAAGATCTAGACATTGCACACTCTTTAGCGAGTTTTTCTACTGTCCAGCTGTTCTGGGGCTCATGTTGAATGACACTAAGGGCTCTGCTAAGTTTGTTATCGGACATTAAGTTGAATATTCCAGCCTTAAAGGTACTATTTTCTATATAGGAACGAATGGAATGTACAAAAAGAGATTCTATTAACTGCTTTATAATAAGCTCCGAACCGAGACCAAAATTACAGTTTTCGTACTGAATTAACTTTATTAACGGGCCAATCCAATGTTTTGTATGCTCATTATTTTTGATTACAAGAATTGGGGGCAAAGCAGCAAGAACACTCTCAGTCGAGTTGTTCTGATAAGTAAAAGACCCACAGAGTATGCCCGTAGAACCTACAACCAGCCCCCCTTCATACTTTAGCCTTTCTGCTTCACAAGAAGTGGATTCTCCTGCAACCAACTTATACTTCACATCACGCGTGTAAATTACTAAATCACCGGAATTAAGGAGCTGTGCTTCTTGATCATCGATGATTAGTGAACATGAACCATGGGAAATCACATGAAACCATTTTGTTCTTTTGGCTTTGTCACCCAACAACCAATCTCCACAAAACTGTTCATTGATAGAAATTGTGACATTAAGGTGTACGTTTAACAGCATTTCAGAAAGCGGATCCTGATAATTTGGACGATTAAACATATTACGTAGACTCCTAAACATTCACTAGTCGATAGTGTAAGCATACAGTTAATCACGGTGATAAAAAGACAACCCCAGCATTGTACCAATAGGTACAGTATAGGTGCAAAAATAGTTCTTGAACTCTTAAAGCACGTGTCTGGAATAACCTATTTAATTAACGTGACTTTACGAAAAATTCATACAAATCAATAAAGGAGAAAATATGGGCAGTTCTGTTAAGTTAAAAATAAATGAAAGCTTTCCAAAATTAACCGTAACACTATTCGGTGATAAAAAAATCGTTTTAGGTGAGCCACGAGAAGGTTCTTCATGGAAAGCTGTTTTTATATATAGAGGATTGCATTGTCCGATTTGTACTGATTATCTGAATCAACTTGAGACACTCCAGCAAGAGTTCTACAAAACTGGAATTGATATTATCGCTGTTTCTGCGGATACGAAAGAGAAGCTCATTACTCATAAGACATCTGGCATCAAAGTGACTTTTCCTATTGCTTATGGTTTGACGATAGAACAAATGGAAGAGTTGGGGCTTTATATCTCCTATAACACCGATGATATCGTAGGAAACTACAATTTTTCAGAGCCAGGTCTGTTTATTATTAACGAAAAAGGAAATGTTCATGTAGCAGATATTTCCAATGCACCATTTGCAAGACCTGATTTGAAAACGTTAATTAAAGGCCTGAAGTTTATCCGTAGTAAAGATAACTACCCTATACGCGGTACCGAAGGATACTGAACACTTATTATCGAACTCTAACTGGCTTACCTAGCCACTCATAATATGTATTGAGGCTAAACCGTAAAGCTGGCCTGAATATATCTAATTCAGAATCATTGGGTTAATAAACACAAAATGGAAATAACTTTAAGAACGCACAATAAATATGTAGTCATTGTTCCCTGGCTTTTTGTATTTCTCTGGAGTACAGGGTTCATCGGTGCGAAATACGCACTGGCATACAGCGAACCTTACTTTTTGCTTTTTTTGAGAGGTGGCTTTTCTTGTGTTTCATTCGCCATTTTGTCTTGGGTTATGAAAGTTGAATGGCCAAATCTCAGTATTGCTTTCAAACATATGAAAGCAGGTTTTATGCTTCAAGCAATGTTTGGAGTAGGATGCTTCACTGCTATATCATTAGGAATGCCGGCCTCAATCACGTCGCTTATTGTTGGAATGCAGCCGATCCTTACCGCTTTGATTGTTACGCTTGCTTTTAAAAAATCATTTCAGCCACAACAATGGCTTGGTCTTATGTTAGGCTTTTTAGGCGTTTTTCTAGTATTAAATCCAGTGGCCTCTCACGACTATGAGCTAACAACCCCTGCGATTATTGGATCAGTTATTGGCTTGATAGGCATTACTACCGGAACTCTCTATCAAAAAAAAATAAACACTGAAGGTCACCCTATTGCACAGATATTCTTTCAACAACTGTCGCTAGTGATCACTGCTGGAATATTAACATTGGGTATTGAAGACCAACAGGCTCATTGGAATGTGAACTTTGTGTTTGCCCTTGCATGGTTAGTTACAATTGTAGGTGTAGGTGCGACTTTGCTGCTGATGTATATGATTAAAAATGGTGAATCCACAAAGGTAGCTACCTATTTCTATTTGGTTCCAGTATTCACTGCATTCGAGTCTTGGATGTTATTCGGTAAAACAATTTCTTACATGGGGTTTGTTGGAATGGCAGTTTCCATTACTGGCTTATTGCTCGTTGTTCGTTATTCAAAAGGTAAGCAGCGTTAAATATACGTTGATGATTAGTCTACCAGGTCGTTAATTCAAAACTATCCAAAATGTAACTTTGAGAACGCCATTATTGTGAAAATGCTAAGATTTTTGGTCGTGGGCATCCGTCCCCTACCACGTTGCAGAGCTACATTGTGAATTATTATGCATTTTGAACACGGCCAAAAAATATTTGTTTATGAACATTTCTGGGAGTAATGAGCACTTCGCTTTAGCTCCCAGTCATTCCAGTAAGCCCGATTAATTGCGGACGGAATTTATCGGTTCAAAATCGGGCTGAATTGCAATGGGGCAAAACCGAGTTATCTGAATTATGTTCGAGCTGCAATTATAAAGTGCAAAAATGGTTACTTTGTAGCGAAAAAATGCATTAAAGTAACCAATATGAAACATTAATGAAAAGCCGTCTGAGCTAAAGTCTACCCCTAACCACCTCTGGTACAACACTCAATTATTCCCCGAAATTTCTTCCGTCGCCTCCTGACGCAGTTTCTGTGCATCCATTCCGTTTAGCCGTTCAATGGCTCTATCTGCGGCACTTTGACGGTTTCCATCAACATTTAGCGTACTTCCTGAGCCTGTGAGTCGTTCCAGATCCAGTGACGGTACTTCAGGTAGGTTGCCAGTTATCGATAAAATACCTATCCATTCATCAAGATTGACTTGGCTCCAATCCACTTGGTTTAACTGACTCGCGGTCAAACCTTCACAGTTGGGAGATTTCGCACTGCCCCAGCCAAGACCAAGTTGCGGACGCACTTGTTCTTGAATGATCCGTGAAAGTGGCGAAGTAAAACAGCAATATGACTGCCGTTTTTCAACACAGGCACCTAAGAACTTAGACTTGCAGTAAGAGCCTACATAGTGGCAACTCTTCAATACCCGCTTGGCGTTCATTTCAAACTCGCTCTGCTCACATTTCCAGATAAGCTGAATGAGGATCATAGTGACTGAATAAATCATGTAGGCCGTCATAACCGTACTCAGAACCGCGCCCGCAGCGCCCCCCAGGGCAAAGTTACCACCCGAAACGACACCATCGGCTCCAACTGCGCCACCAACGTTACTAAACAGTGCCGATTGCGCCCCCGAACCAAACGTAGAGCCTACCCACTCAGCCGTTTTGTTGGTCAACACCTGCATAAAGCCAGTCGCAGCTTGCTCCGCTCCCGCGCCAGCAGCCGTTGATGGCCCAGCCCCCATGAGAGAGTCCCATGCAGACACAAAAGGCTCTTTAACCGCACTCCAGGTACTGGTGATTGGTTCCCTGAGCGTATTCCACGAACCATAGATTGCCGAAGACGGATTCATGGCCATGACTGCCGTATCAAGCTTGTTAACCGCCACTATCATCGTGATGTAATCCGATAACGACACGCCACTTGGCTTTTCACAGCAATCCACTATGCCACCAACGGCTTTTTTGCACTGGCCAGCATTACCTTTAAAGACCGTACACTCGACGTTATCTTGGCCATCAGCGCCCGTACATGACATATCATTGGTCATAAACTGCGCCGCATTAAGCATCGCAGCTGCTTCTGCAAAGTTAGCCTGCTTGATTGACTCTGGCTCTAAACAATCAGTGCCCATACAGCGAACTGGCCCCTCACAGTTGTATTGAGTTTCCATTCGAGCATTTTGCACTTCAACGCTTTGTCCGCAGTCATACACCAAACTTTGGATATAACAGAAGCCTTCATGACCAGCCCCGCCTTCAGTGCATTCGGTTCTGACATACTGGCAGGCAGGGTTTTGCTCTAGCGCGGCACACGTATTGGTGGTCGTGTTTTGTCCGTTATTGACGATGGTTTGTGTATTACCATTGGCATCTACCCAGCTATCTGAGCTGCCCATGTTGAACTCTGGATGAGCAGTCGAAGCATTGTAGGTCGCTCTTGCCCTCCAGCATGAGAGCCCCAGTCCATCAGAACTGCCGCGACTGGTTAAATGAGCAGGAGACGAAACAACAGCCGGATAAAGGCTTCCAAGATTGGCCAACTCGCCACTACCAACCGTTAACCCGTCGATTCGTTTTGTGCCCGTATCCAAACACTGCCACTGCACCGCAGTGAACTGATCCGTTTGCATCAAGCATTGGTCTATGCCGGGATCACTTGATTGATGAACAATGTCCTGTTCTAAGTACTTGCCGGAGAAGGTCAATGAAGCTCTCAGTTTCGCAGGAACCAAACACTTCTGGACTTCTCGGCTGCAAGTGTCGAAATCGACTTTATTCCAGCCGGATTCACATCTGGAACGAGTGACTTCCTGAGGTTCATGCCACGAAATAATCGACCCATTAACGACCTTGCACAATGAGCCAACCAAGGTTCCTTTTGGACAGGTCATTTCAGGGTACTTAATGGACGGTTTCGTCTCAGTCACCGTCTCCTTGTTGCCCGTCAATGAGAGTGTCGTTTTCCAACCATTTGCCTTCGATGGCGACTCGGTGATTTGTATCTCAGTATTTTGATTATCAAAAATCCTCAGCGTCGCGTTTCCAGTTTGCATAGTGCTGCTGTGCTGTGGAACAAAGCTGAGCGTTTCAGAGCTAAAGCAACCGCGCTCAATGGACCAGCTTTTTTGATGGGTTTCAACGGATACACGTCGTTCTAACTGACACTGAGTAAGCGTGCTGATCTTCTCGCACACCTGGTAATCGGGTACATGCTTGGTTTCAGTAAATGGCGTGATCGTCTGAGTAGGCTCACAGGCCTCAAAACTACTCGGCATAAGATTGGATACCACACACTTTGGATCGCTGGTTTGCAATCCACAGTCATAGGTATCGGTAAAACGAATGCATTCACCTTTATCATTGGTCTCGGCACATTCTGACGACATGAATCCACAGGAAGGATTCGCTTCAAGCACTTGGCAGGCCTGATTTTCAATCCCCTTATAGCTTTCATCATCCACACTAACTTGTACACGCCGACACAAAGGCGATATGCCAGCCACTGGGCTTGGGGCAAAATAGGATTCACAAACTGAAACACCATTGACCACCGTACATCCGTTGGTTGATGACGGCTGATCCGTACATTGAATGCTGTAGTCTGAAAACTTAGCCGGGATATCCGCTGCTTGTTCGATACAGGACTGTGGTGACCAACTATCATTCATCACCACCTTGGTTGGATCAAAGCGGACCTTGATGCGTGCATACCCCTCACCACTACCCGTTACCGATACGCGAATTTTGACTGGCACTTCTAAACCGGGCTCTACCGCTTTTAACTTGGCGGTGAGGTCAGTATTAGGATTGCGCTCCCAACTGGTACTGAGCTCGCAGCGGCCAGCCGTTTCTGGTGGAAAGTTATTGTTCGGCCCAGACCAGACTTTCTGATCGCCAAGCCAAACTTGCATGTAGTCATCCCATTTGGCGTACTCAAGAACGGCTGAAGTAATCGCATCGGGGTTCACGACTTTTAGTGTGATGGCCTGTTCAAACACTTTACAACGGCCACTCCAGTAGTTGTCGCCAATACGTCCTATCCAAACTTCAAGACACCCTTCACCACAAGAGCGAAGGTTCATCGGCCCTGAAACATGCTCAATGATGCCTGCCGTGTAATCGTGAGTAATAGTGCAGCTGTTAACCGCTGTATTGAGCCTGTCACATTGCTGGTAATTTGGGCTGCCTTCACCTTGAGACTCACAGCCTGGGAAGCTTTGCGTTAATAGATTGGGGTCAGTTTGAACCGCATCAGTTAATGCCCAAAGCGGATCATTGACCATATCTGGCCGAGACCGGTCTTTGATTTGCTGTAGCGAACGAAATGCTTCACCCATAGCGCCACTTTCGGATGCCATGCTCTCTTGGCGCTGTGTCCCCAATTGATTCATACTGGCATCAGAGCCATAAACGCCCGTTAAGACATCCAATGAGCCCTGATCCATACCAGGGAAAAGCTCTTGCAAGTTAATCGTCTCATTACCACTGCCATTCGGCACCGACAACGTATTGCCGTTAAGTGCGGGCATCGTCCAGTTTTGCAGTAATTGCTTACCTTCTTGTTGTCCGCTTAGGCCGGATTGGCGCTGCACATCAGCGGCCACACCATGTAAGGGCAAGCACGCCATAGTGATTGATAAAATACCCGCTAAAACTCGGGTAAAAAGCGTTGGTTTCATGGTTAACCTCCCGAGTTACAGCAGTCTTGCCAGCGCCACAAAATGTAGAGCGCATCTTCACCGGCACCGGGGATCATTCTCCACTCTCCCCATTTCATGGTGCTTTCACCGATGACATGCGCACTTTCAGTTTCCGGTACAGGGAAGAACATACTCATCTTGTATTGTGATTTCGGCAGCATGGGTTCGATAACAGGTCGGCATAGCGCACTGTTCCCCATTGTTCGTCTTGCAAGACCACGCCTGTGTTGAGCCGCGATTGCACGCGCCGCTAAATGACTGGTGTTTTCTGCTAATGAACCAAAGGCTAAGGTGTGGCCAGATAACGGATAGAGATGTCCCCAACTGCCAGCACACCAAAACAACTGGTCGATGGGTTTACCAAGCGTTGATGAGGCAGCGTCAGCGGTACAAGCAGAGATAGCTAATGGATTGGCAACGGCAGCCGCTTCAGGCTGAGTAAAAAAGGCCAGTTCATCGTTCAGCCATGTCGGGTCCAATTCCGACAAATACATCAAGTCAAAGTCCATGTAACCATCGGCATTGCAATTGCCATCCATGAACAAATCGAGCATGACCAAAAGCGGAAAGGCGTAATAATGGTAATGGTAGAAAGCGAGATCACCGGTATCGTATTCACCCTCACCATGACCACCTTGCAATCGCCTATCACCTAACGGTAAGCGAATCCCTCCCAGTGAAGGCGAACAACCTGGCGTTCTGACCAGTTCAATCAAACGCGCTGGCTCCCACATGCTGGTAACAATACCTGGCCTTGGCACACCTAAGTTATCTTCACATAAGCAAAACGACTTGTTTGATGCGCCGCTTGGGACATTGCCTGAGCCAAGAGGAAGACCGGCAACCCGGATAGGAAAAATGCATGACCAGCAAACATCCGTCAGCAACTTGCCCGACAATAAACCCGCGTCTGGGCAGGTCAGTTCGGCTTTTGCAGGAATAGATGCGCTTAGGACAAACATGACAACGAGAGTCCACAACAGACGATACGTATTATTGAGCTTTTTCATGAACAAGCTCCTTTGCTGGAATTTCTTCTATTTCAAACGCTAGTCCCTTTGCTTGAACAAACGATGGGGTGACTTGCAGATCAAAGCGCTGCTTTAGCGAGGCATTGAGAAGGTAAACCGGACTATTCAATGTCTTTTCGAGCGCATTGAGGCGATTCCAGCCTTGGGCACGGTCGAGCTGCGTGGTGATAAGCGTAATGCGGCGCAGTGTCCTATCTTGCGTCTCAAGCCAATGCGCTACTGCGTCCACTTCTTCAGCGTTCGACGCATTAAACACCACGAGCTGCTGAGTAAATGGCAAGGCTTTTAGCGGGTTAATACGCGTTCCTGCTGGGATCAATGTTCGGCCATTGGCATCCAATAGTGGCCGCTGCATGACGATGGTTGGATCAACCGTTCTTATCCGATACTGCGTGGCTTTGGGTAAGTCAGTGAATGTTTGGCGAGACCAGAAACGCTCAATGGCTTTTTTCTTTAACGCGCCCAGGTCAAGCGACTGTAAACGCTGCATCGCCACTTGCATCAAATCCGGTTCTAAAATCGAATGAATTGGACCGCGTTGACCCAATGAACCGGTATTGCCTGTTTCAATTTGACGCTGCAACCAGTCCTTGCTGTAAACCCCTAGTGCACTTGCAGTCACCTTGTCATCTTCTATGCGGAAAATGGCAGGCACGCTAGTCACCCGCCAGTGCACAAAGGCTTTCGGATCAATTCGAACCTGAGGAACAGGATCAAGCCCCGTCATCAGCATATGCCAATCACGGATAGCCGCCCCCAAGGTCTTTCCTTCAGGAATTCCCCGAAACAACACAATAGCGCCGGTAGCACTGGCCTCTTTAAATAGCTGCTTCAGTGAGGAATCCCCCAGTGAGGACGACGCAAATATCAACCATTCATCGCTGTGTTTGAGCGACACAGGTTGTTCAACCGGTGTAAAAGGCTCAATAAATTCAGATGAACCATCCACAGCACTTTGTAAAATGCTGCGGCTCATTTCGACGATCTTTTTGTCCTCGTCAGACAACGGAAAAGGCTCTTGTGCCCAGGACACTTGAACCCAAGACAATGGAGCAACCAACAAAAATAAGAGACATAGTCTTTGCATCATCCACCTCCTACCAAAGCGGCCAAGCGCGACCGACAATCTGCTCGCGCTTAACGGCATTCCAATAACGGGAGTCGAAACTCGTTGCGGCCTCACCGGAAAACCAATACTCGTTTTCTTGCAGCGTCAATGAGCGGCTAAATTGTGATCCCGCCACACCAAGACGCTGGGCTAATGCCATGCCGGTAGAGACTTCAGCACCGTTCACCAGCACATGATCAGGCGTCACATTGACTTCATCCCCAGGCATCCCTGTTAGGCGTTTCAGCATCCGAGTACCGTCGTTATATAACGGAGCGAGTCCTTTTGAGTGGAAGGCATACAAACCATCCTTAACGGGCTCTTTATTCCATAGGTCAATCAGATACACCGTGGTATCAGGCAGGCAGCGCTCTTGCTGGGTATCAATACCTATTCGGTAGCGCATCATGGCGTAGGTGCCTACCAAGGCCATGATTAACGCAAGAACAGTCAACCGGATGAGGTATGGCCGCCAAGGCATTCTTTTACGGAGTATCTGCATGAGACACCTCCTTTGAGCCTACTGGCACAAATACGGAATCATCAGCACCCACCACCGCTTGGGCATCCAGCACGATAAAACCGGCTTTTTTTAACTTTTCAATTTGCTGATTGGTCTGAAGCAACCTGGATTCGATGTCTTGTTCGCTGGCATTGGGGCCCAGTGACAACACCGCCTCCCCAAAATCTACGACTGCAATGGGCGTACTTAACGCCAACTGGCTGTGGATGGGTTCGAGTGTTTTCATTAAGAGCCAGCTGGTCATTAAACCGCTGCCTGCAATAGACAAAGTAATAGAGGCCATAAATGGCCAAAGCGTGGTTTTATTCATAGCCTCGCTCCTTCAACAACTGAGAGATGGCATCAGCAACAGAAAGGCCTTTGCGCGTTAACTGTTTAATCGCGTTTACATCTTCTGCACGGGACGAGTACAACAGCTTGTGAAACGGATCGACGATGAGGCGGCCAATCCCGGTGCCCATTTCGGTAATAAAGAAAATTTCGGAATAGACACCAGTGACGGTATGAACGGTTTTCAGGTACTCATAACCGCCTTCACCTAGTGGCAAGCGGCCTTCTTTTTTGAGTGCGTTGATGGTTTCAGCTTTTTGGCCAAGCAGGTACATATTGGCCGAGTTTTCAGCGATGGCTTTACCTGTAGGGCTGTCATACAAATCGTTGACCGACTGCGTTACCGTTACAGCACTGCCGCCATATTTTCGAAATCGCCGGTAACCCGTCTCGATGAACTTACCGACATCACCTTGAGTCAGCAGATCCCAGGCTTCGTCGATAAACACAATCTTGCGACGATCCCGCTCACCTAAGTACATCTCTTGTTGGATTTGGTAGATAAGCTGAAGCAACACCACTTGTTGTAGGTGCTTGCGCCCCTTGAGCTCTTCTAACTCCAAAACAGTGAAACGGTTTTTGAAGCGAATATTGTTGTGACCATTAAAGAAACGGCCATATTCGCCCTGTGTCGTAAACGGATAGAGCTGCTCACCCACGTCCTGCACACGTCGGTCTTCATGATTTTTTAAAGCCTCTGCCACATCATCAACCAACATGGCACGACCTTTTTTCTCCCACAGTTCACGGGTCTGACGCTTTAGATTGGCCATCTGAAAATCGGTTAATGACTGCGTAGGTGCGGCCATTGCGGCCAATAACCCAACCAGTACATCCGCTTCTTCGTCATAGTCCTCAACGATTTCAAACGGGTTTAAGCAAATGCCACTATCCCGCCCGAACTGTAAGAACTCTCCGTCATAAACTTCACACAGCTTTTCATAAGAGCGGCCAACATCAATCACCCAGCATTGGCCGCCTTCTGATAAGTAGGAGGAGATGATTTCGTTCACCAGGAATGACTTGCCCGACCCCGATTGCGCCGCGATGCAACAGTTGTAATTACTGCCCGAGTCATAAAGGGACACACTCATGATCTGGCCATTACGGGAAACAAAGTTAATCACTGGCGTGCCAGTGCCTTTCCAATCCGCAAACAAAGGCAACAGAGGGATCACATGCCGTGTCGCCATAGTCTTGAATCGAAACAAGTCGTTCATCGCTTGGCGGTCAGCACCAAAAGGCAAGGCATTCAGGAAAATGGGCAAACAGAAGTACTTGTCTTCCATCAGCTCAAATCCGAGTTCTTTGAAATAAGTTCGAGCATTTGAAACAGAGCTGATGGACGCTTCTTCCGTTGGTGAAAACAGCGTCAAAGTCATATTGGCCCGAATAGGACGATCACCTTCTTGCAAAGCTTCAAAAAGAACATCAAATCCCTTTTTCTTGGCTGCAAGCACCGGCACAAACTTGAGCATCGGGCCATAGGCCTGATTGACCGCCCACTGACGCTTCGTCTCTAAACGAGATCGCATCGCCTCAGCTGAGGGAAAGTGAATGGTGACATTTAGCAAAAAGCTGCCGCGTAAACCGCGACTGCCCGTCATCATATCGCCCGCAAAACTTGCGGCATGACCAAACCAGATCCGCTCAGGCAAGCGCTTAAACGATAAGGTTTTAACTCGGTAATCACCCAGCATCAGACCTTGGCTATCCACCTTGATAGCTCGGTCATAATCCAACACTTGCTCTCGAAGTGGTTTATCTGCCTCACTGCGGATTGGTGATGGATTGCGCCAGGAAGCATCTTTTCCCCAGTTAAGCTGCGCACTTAATGCTGCGAGCCAATTTCGGTCAGTCATCTCCGTGACGCGAAAACCAACCGTTGCCAGCGCTTGCGAGAAAGAAGCCCGAAGCGCGGATGCTCGACTCAACTCACGCTCCGTCGGTATAGGACTTTCCAAAGGCAATTTGCAGGTGACGATCAGTTGAAAGTTGCGTACCTGAGTCTGGGTCGATTCTTCTATCGGTTGAACCGTGCCCCCATCGAGGAAATCCGCACGTTTGCGTATCGACGCCCTAAGCAATGGATCGGATTGACGATGCCGTAAGCCCATCATGCGCTGAAGGTCGGTTTGAATATCAGGGGATGCGTACAGGCCAAATTGCAGCAAAGTGTCTTTTGGCCAGTCGTTGTTGAGTAGAACATTAACCCTGTCTGCAACAGACTCATCACCACCTGGCAATGGGTCACATAGAAAACCAAAGCCAACACTTTGGTCTTCCATGAAAAACAGTTGCTCATCGTCGGAATAGGCCAATACTGGCAAGAGCTCTGAAGCGCGTTGCCCTGAATACAGAGAGGCTTTCATTAACGCCCCTCCAACCAAGCAGAAAGATCATAAGGACGGCCTCGGCTGATGCGACCATCATTGGCGACGATGAAAGGCACACCTTGAATGCCCAGGATTTGAGCCGTCACCAAGGTACGCTGCATTGGTTCTAAGTTGCAGGCATCATCCTGTTCTAGGTTACCAATCCGGCCATTCAGCAATGCATCGGTGGCCGCTTTTTTGTCACGCGCACAGCCAAGCTGGCGAACCTGACGCTCTGAATCAGGACCAAGCACTGGCACAGGGAGTATTTGGAAGGTGTATTCTTTGGTTAACGGTAAAGCTTGTTTCAAAAGCTCATGGCAGTGCGGGCATCGTGGGTCAACAAAGACCACCACTTTCTTTTTGCCTTCGCCCAGCGTCAGTGGGTTCAAATCATCCATTTTTAAGCCAAGACGACTTAAGTCCAGCGTGTTCCCCGCTTCACGAATTTCTTCAAGGCTGGTAAGCGGCTTTTTGGACCAGGCATCATAGAGCGTGCCATCAATGACGAACCGGCCACTGTCTGACATGAAAACAATACGGCCATTGCTTTCGACCGCTTTCATACCCGTGACAGGTAAAGAAACCATGCCGTCAATTTTGCCAACGGGCGACACTTCAGACACAGGTTCAGCTTGAACCAAAGGAGACAGCGCAAGCGCCAGAATGATTGGAGATAGTTTTCGCATGAGGAGTCCTCGTTAATGTATATCGAGGCTCCAGTCTATGCAGTTGTCCTATGTGGACTCGGTTAGATAGATTGAAGAATTTGTCGTCTTGCTAAGCAGCACCAACACCAAATCTTAATGAAAACAATCACACACTAAAATAACTCAATTGTCTCTCATATACTTTTGCAAAGTTTTTTGATCTACCTTCAATGCTTCTGCGGCTTTAACCCATGTACCAAATTGCTTTTTGGCAGCTGTTGCAAATTCCTTATGAAACGCTTTCATTAACTCATCCTTAGTTGTCTTGGATAAATCACCAAATGCAAACCTTGTGTCAGGACTATCCTCCTGGATAACAGGCTCGCCCAACGCAGCTAATGAGCTAGAGATTGCCGACTCTGTCGTTTGGGAGCTCAAAAAAGCACAAGACATGTATGCCAGCTTTTTTAGGTCACGTAAGTTACCTGGTAAATATGCCGAGTTAAAAAACTGGATTAATTCATTTGATACTGGAGCTTCCGCAGGCAGATTGGGGTTAACATTAACTTCCTGCCAGATTCTTTGCCAATCCGACAGAATATCTTCTCTGCATGCACGAAGTGGAGGTATTGTTATTGTGAGCATGGATACACGATCAAAGAAATCAGCATCGAGTATCGTTGCCAATTGCTCAAGTGATTTATTACTCGCACAAACTAGCTCGAAGTCAGATGCTTCCTCAGTGTCACTTCCAACAGGGCGAAAACTGTGATGGTTATCTTGAAGCACTCGAACCAGCTTTCGCTGAACCGAAGTTGGTAAATCTTGAATCTCATCCAAAAACAAAACTTTTCCATTTGCTTCTTTCAAAAGTCCATTGCGATCCTTTTCCGCCCCAGTGAAGGCACCTTTTACGTGGCCAAACAACATACTATCAACCACTTGAGAATCTAGTCCTCCACATGCAAGCGTAACAACCTGCTTTTGCTTTACCTTACCGACAACGGTTTCAATTAGCCTCGTTTTCCCTGTACCACGTTCACCCAGTACAAGTAACGGAGCTTTGGGAACACAAGAGAACTGCTTTAACGTTTGTAATGCATCCTGCCTTGCTTTTGATTTAGGGTCTAAATCGTAAAGGGCGTAACCGCCCTCTGAACTTGAAATAGCAGAGATCTCTGCCAAATACGTATTTACACTGAAATCAACTTTGGCAATGCTGGTTCTTTTGGTATCGGGGTTATATTGTGATGACCAGAGGATTGTTTCGCGTGGAAAATGCCCCCGAGCATGAAGAATCAACCAAACCGCATGCATCGCCGGAGTTCCCGGCGATACATTGATATGAAGATTCTGTTCAAGCTTTAGCTCTGGAATAATCTCAGACTCTATTGCGTGATAGATTTCGTTATGATCAGCTGGGTTCTCGATAGCTACAGTTCGAAAGGTAATCTGTATATCGCCAAATTCATGCTCTTTGTACAGACTGTTATCCCCAGCTGACTGAGTAAGAACAATTACTTTGCCAACATAAACTTTACGATTCTTAAGCCGCTTTAACGCTTCGTCTAATACCTCAACCCCAGCTCTTTTTGAGTGCCAACAAAGCAGTGTGTTTTTGTTATCCAAAATTACGCCTCCAATACAATTCGGGCGTTTGGCAATTCACTTTGCTTCAGCCTTTTTGCCATGGCAAGTTCGTATTCTTGACGAACTGTAATAGCTAACTGTTTTTTTGTCAGTCGAACAACCTTTGGCTCATAACTCTCTCTAGGCGATCCTGAATCCTGCTTCTTAGAAGTTTTATCCTTAGCCGTTAAAGGTTTGAAATACTCTGGACTGGCGTTAGTGATAACTGGCGGCTCTATACGCCATTTATACTCAATCTTGTGCGATGTTTTTTCCCGCCAGTTTGCATTGGGTATTTTTGGGTGCTTATCCATATCAGACAAACAATCTGCTTTTATAGGTGATAACTCAACAATGTCTACTTCGCTGACTGAGTACCTCTTGAATGTATTATTTTCCCAAGCTTCAAAACCACCAGAAATCATCCCTAGACTCATGTCGATGCTCAATTCATTGTGGCTATTAGTTAAAAACATATCTAAGCAGTTCATCAGCTCTTTTACCTGAATACCGGTGAGTTTTACGCCTAACTCAAAGCCTTGATCCATACCATGCGCTTGAAAATTGGCCGACATCACCATGCCATGCATTCCATCTACTACAATCGCTTTGGCATGTAGCCATTTAAAACACATCACCGATGCACCAGCCTGTTTCATAGCCAACAACGCTGGCATGGCTGCGGGTCTTTGGCGAGATAGAATGGTGACTTTTAGCCCCGACTTCGCACGTTCACATATTGCTTTTACAAGCTGATGGTCCTCTTGCCATCCAAAACTCGATATGATGAGTTCATTTTCCGCTTGATTGATCAACGCTAATGCGTGTTCCCTAATTCGAGCGTCTTCACTCGATGTGACCAGTATTTCAGTTAATTCCCTTGGGTATCTGACATTGCCTGGCGACTTATATGCTGAGAATTCACCACGGCTTGTCATATGGTGCTGCGCACTCTCGAAGATTGCCCAACGGAACACATTCACGATCTCAGCTATTTGATGGCGTGAAAGCGCGACCCCCAGCTCTTCATTTCGTAAAAGTGCTTCTTCTGTAAGGTTTGCCGTTAAAAGCAACCCTTTAGCATTACCAGTTTCATGTAATGCGTCTATAACAACGGCTTTTGCGTGGAAATGCGGCGCAGATGCAAAGTGAACATGTCCAGACAATTTGTTTAACATTTCCTTATGCTGCACAAGACACTTCTTACCAAAGTCATCGTCAGGCACATCGCCATCAAGACGAGTCTCACATGCCAATAGTATGTACACACGAACTTTGCGCTTTGCAGCTTTTAGGACAGCAGATTCGACATTCTCATCAGCAAGTAAAAACGTACTAAGAATAACCGAGTGCTCAGCATTATCGATTAATTCGACAACTCTTGATTGCAGCTCATTGCAGAACAAAGAGCTATTAATAGGTTGCGGATCAGATACCTGTTTAGGTAAAACAGGCAAAAGCACAGGGGGCAACTTGGTATTTGATTGATCAACAATCTTAGTTTCAGTCTTAGTAAACTTTTCAATTAAATTCATCACTATTATTCCTTATAGGTTCCAATCATGGGCTGCAATGACATGCCAGGTATGCTGATTTTGCTGGTCTTCTTCAGTCCAAAACTGATTTGCCAACTCAGCCCTATCAGGTAGTGTGAAATTCCAACGTTTAAAAGGTTCGAGTGCTTTTTCTCTCCAAACTTGGTACTTGCTATTAGTGGCATACATATTGATATTTTTCTCTAATCTCCATTCAGCCCACTTTTTAGCATCCAATTCAGTCAATGCTGATATAGAAATATTGTGTAACTTCATCGCATCAAACGAGCCCAACTTGTGAACAGATGGTCTTTTTACGCTTACCGAGCGCTTCATATTGATTCGCTCAGATTCAGTAGTATTTTCGAAAACCACTGACAAGATTTCAGTTTGCTCATCCCATTGTTCAAGCAAGCCCTCACTATGCAGAAGTACTTTCAAAACTTGCTGACGACTGATTGGTTCAACCCGACGTGAAAATATAAGATCCTTTCCGCGCTTCACATCGACATTGCCTTCAGTCACATTCCACTCGATGTAATACGGTTTTCCTTGCGGTGAGATGCGCTCACCTTTGAGTTCAATTTTGTCAACGCGTACTTCCGAACCTCCACCTATTGGTTCAACCTTCAGGCCACGAACGTCTTTGACTAGTTGAGGAACCTCAACTAGTCGCTTTGCTCTTTCATTTAGCTCATTTCTGTTTTTTCCAAGTCCGATCGACGCTGCACTAGGCTCTGTGTGCGCATCAATAGTAAGAAGTGGATGAGGCAATAAAGGCTCATGACAAACGCAAAGGCTCCAACACCCATCTTCTGGCACTAGGATTTGATCTTTCTCAAGAGCAATCAGTCCTGATTCAGTGAGCCTGTATTGGTCTCGATTAGACTCAGCAAGCCCATATAATCGACATATGTTTAGTAACCTATCAGCAACTACACGACGTCCGAATTTCTCCCCAAATAAATGCTCGGAGCACTCAGCAGAACTCGCATTCGGATAATCTTGAAGGAATTGCAGCACGCAGTTAATTTCTGGACGGCTATCTGCCAGCGCGATTTCACCCTGTATGAGCCAACTTTCAGTTTTAATTTCTCGTTTTAGTATGATGTCCTGGCTCATAGTGCCTCCTGTGATTCAGTCTCGATTGTTGTAGACCAGTAAGAATTGCTGGCAAAAGTACCTAACACACCCGATGCCTTTTGCATTGCAGGGCGGTTTCCGTACACAATGAGCTGATGCTTGGCCCTCGTAATTGCCACATTCAAGCGATTTGGGCTTTCAAGAAAACTCGTGGGATGGTTATTTGCGAAACTAAGCATGACAAAATCAGCCTCATGCCCTTGAAAACGGTCTACGGTACATATCTGAATATCAATATACGGTGAGGATTTTTCACCTCGATAGAAATGCCTTACTCCGTGATGATTTCCCGTCCACTTTCGTAAAGCTCGACGTATAGCTCGCTCTTGAGCCCGATAGAATGCCAAAACAGCAACTTCCCAAGGCTTTTGTTGGTTTTTCTCAACATTTGGGTTTGATTTTGCCCAAGAATCAAAGCGACTTAATTCTTTTAATATTTCTTCTACTTCAGCGGTGATTTCACCTTCTTTTCCTTTTCGACCTTTAACATCGTGCCATATACAACGATGTGAGCCGCTTCGGTATCCCCAGTCCCGCTTTTCAGCTTGGCCATCAGGACTTTGCAGTGCTTTTTCATGGTATATATGTACTCGGGAAAACTCGGCAATGTCTGGATGCATTCTGTGCTGGTAACTAAGCCGTATTTGTCGTTGTTCCAAAACACTGGCTGGAAGTCCATCAGACAGAGCGGTGCCTTGTTTCTGATACTCTGTTCGTTCAAATCCAACTTGTAGTGATTCAAGGATAGAAGGCAGTGCGATCCTACGTACCCTGTCTATTGCAGTGAACGTATCTTTTTCTGAGTCAAATGGTAGTAGCGCTTTGATATCTTCCTCTAACTTATTAACAGTTTTAGAACTTCCGTTAGATTCTGTATTTAGGCGCTGTTCGTACATACGAGCCAGTCGCCACGCTAACTGGGATTCCCAGCTATCGGACTCGGTCTTGATTTTTGTACGAGTTAATCTCGAATGCGCTGCAAGTCGCATTTCTAACTTTTCCGGTAACGCAGGCAGCCCCCTTATGGTCGTCAAATCCAGGGGTAGGTGATTAGCATTCTGAGCGATGAACGCTGACGAACCAAGGATTACTGATGCGTAAGGGAGATCTGTCTTCGGACCTGTAGATGATGCAACCAATACATTTTTGGACTTTGCTTGCTGATGATAAAATTCAATTGTCTTTTCATCGTCAGTGCAAACCAAGGATACTTCTCGTTTCTGAATATTGATTTGTCGAGCAGAGAAAATATCTGCGCATGCTTCTCGCTGATAACTATCCTGTAAACATGGCTGCAAATTTACTTCGGTAGCTTCATCATCAACATAAGGTGAAAGCTGTTTTGGGTCTCCCACCATGATCCAACGCTTGGCAAGTACCGCTGGCACCAAAAACTCTTGAAAAGTTGTTTTTGATGCTTCATCAATAATCATCACATCGAAGATTGGCGATGTTGATTGTTTATTTTTGATATCAGGATGCTGAAGCAAACCAATAGTTGTCCCGCAAACTAAATTCGCCGCTTCAAGAACAAGACGCTCAACAATATGTTTACCTTCACCGACCTTACTTTTAAGTAACTTCTGACTAACTGAAATGTGCGGTTGTTGCTGAAGATGTTTTAGCAATCTTGTGCGTTCAGTTTTAACAAACTCTTCCAATTGCCATGGCTTTGCCTTTTGAGAAACGCTTGATTTATCTCCAATCCGTACAGGTAACACCATGTCGCGATAAATATTTTCTTCAGACATCATTCGTTCAAGAACATTGTCAACAGCAACGTGTGTTGATGCACAAAGTAAGATCCGCTTACCTCGCTTTATTAATTGAAGAATCAGTTCGCAAATGGCTGTAGTTTTGCCAGATCCTGGGGGGCCTTCAAGGAAGGCAAAGTCTGGTGTATTGAGTGCAATATTTACAAAATCACGCTGCTGAGATGTTCCCTCTCTTGCTCCATCGGTAAGAACGTAGTAGTCATCGTTAAATAAGTGCTCATCATAAGGAACATTCGGCCACTTAGCATGATCCTTACCTTCAAACAGCCTCAATAGCGGAAGATGGTGAATAGAAGGGGTGTCTTGTAAGCTTTGTAATGCATTAATCTGACACTTTAACTGGTATGTGTTTGGACGAATAACCAAATAGTCGTGGTCAGGTAAACGATCCAATAACAAGCTGTCATTCTCTACATTTCTGTCCAGGACTGAAATTGCGTTGGATTTATTGAATCCAACATTGCTTTGTGATTTACCCGTCAAATGCCAACCATAACCGTCTGGACACTCATACGACGACAGCCCATTGCCTAATTCACTCGCAATTTCGTCCGCGTGCTCCTCAGTTGCATAAGCCATTTTAGGTTTACCGTGACTTCTACAATTTGGGCATTCTCTAGCGGCACTACCCACGGCTTTCCATCTAGCGGGGCTTGCTTCGTATACCGTGTCGGTACTTTCATCTAAAAAGAGCTTTAAGTTCTTTTCGAAATCACCGCAGTTATCGGCAGGCTCAACTAATTGTATCCATACTCCACTTTGAGCATCGTCCAGCTTTTCCCAAGCTACCGCTTTAACAGCCTTCGTACTTTCTAGGTATTTTCGAGTGGTGTCTAAATACTTATAAAAGTCACCAAGACCACTCACTGCTTTACTAAGCAGGATGTCTGGCCTGTGAATTCCTAAGTTTGCGTATCTTAATAACGCCATGTTTCGTCCTTTGATCGAATAAGTTGTTCATCCTAAATATCAAGCATCGTGCCAACAACCTTCGATTCAAAGGCCTTATTAATTGCGCACCACCGAACAAATAAAGGTTTTTACAGGAAGGTATTTTTCACACCCTTTGGGTAAATTTATAACCTATAAGTACCATTTTGTACATCACATAACTCTCATGAAGCCAAGACAATGAAAAGAACCCAAACAACTTTACTTTGACTACTTATAACTGAAACGCCGTCATGATAAACGGGTACGGGGTAGGATGACGCCCAAGCCGTCAGATATCTGGCCGCTTGGGCGTTTTTTATTGTTATCAGGTGCCCAGTAAAACGGCGCTGATTGCTGGAACTGTTGTGCTAATGACTTCTTGAGTGCTGGCAACGATAGGTAAGGTTGCAGACATAACACTTTCAACGACTGTTGGCGTATTGTAGAGACCCATACCGCCACCAATGCCCAAGGCAAAAGCCATCAAGCTTTGGCGAGCGATACCGCCCACAATACCCACCAGAACCATGGCTCCCGCTACGATCCGTCCCAAAGTACCTTGGGTCCAATCTTTTAGGGTATCCCACACATCAGTGAAAGCATCACCACCGGTGCCCGCAAATGAGGGCTCCGAAATCATTAACGCCATTAAACCAAGCGCACCAATGGTCATTAGGCGCTGAGTTTGAATGGTGCGAACTGCATTTGTCATTCGTTAGTTTCTCCGTAGATACTCAAGTTATCACGCTTACCATCAGCTCCCGCTGAGGCTGAATCGCTTTGAGTCTGAAGTGGACGTAGCACTGGCGAAACCGTTCGAGGTGCTGACACCCCAATATCCCACCGGCGCGGTTCAATTTCGGTAAACACGTAGCTGGAAAAATTCAGATCTCCACGGTCATCCTCCCAAGGAGCAATCCAAATTCGCATCACCCTTGAAGGAATGCGAAGAGGTGCAGATTGCTGCGTCTCAGGTAATGCTGGATGGCTCAGCAGTCCTGTCTCTAAATCAGATTGTGAATACCCAGAGGGAGAACCAATTCGAGTCGCCACAGCATCAATCGTCTTGGGTGCAGCGCCATTACTGGTAAGCTCATAGACTTCACGAGCGGATAAACAGCGCACACCGTCAGGCATACCTGGGCATCCATATTCACTACTCCCAAGACCCAATGAACTACAGCCAGACAATAAGGTTGAGCCGACTGCCAATAAAAGTAATCCAGCTTTAGACCACTGTTTTGACTGGTGCTTTGGGTTGTTCTGCATTGATGTCGTCATGGTTAACTCTCCTCTGGATACACATCTTATTGTCTGAAACGGACTTCGATCGGTTAGCAACATGCAGGATTTTTTCATCTTCTTGCACCACCCCTTTGCGAAGTGGCCAACGACAACGAGGCACCACGAGTGACTATGACTTCAATTTTCCTTGCAGCGTCTACCTCTATGACTGGGAACATATTTTCAGCCATGTCCAAATAGAACTTGGCCACTCGATCCAATGCTTTACCTGTGCCTTTAATCGCAGCGCCTTGTAATGCTTCTTGGCTCATGACTTGCTGGTACAGCTGAGTATCACCGGCATTCCCCGTCTGAATCGTTGGTACAGGATTCACATCAAATGCGCCAGCCAAGCCCTGAAGGAATCCGGCCATCATCGATTTGGCCACCAGCTGGCCTTGTTTCGACACTAATCGGCCACGAATACCGGCTTTGCCGTCTTCACCCACGGCATAAGAATCCAGTCGCGTTTCAATGACGCCACCATCTTCTCTCACACATGAAATGGTCTCGCCTCGCAAATAGGCACGCTCAGAGCTCAAATCACCGTAACCTGCGGCGATCAAGAAACACTCTTTGATATCCGCTCTAAATCGGTTGGGTAAAATGGCTTCCTTTTGAATCCTCAGCAATGCAGGAAAAGGCTCGCGTCTTGCGGACTCGTGAGTAGGTGCATCCAAACCGGTGATCAAAGTACCTGAGATGATGCTGCCCGCCGGTAGATACAAAGGCGGCGCTTCTTGCACAACAACCTCTGGTTCAGCAACCACTTCAGGCTCAATCATACGAATCGTGATTGGCGGCAATGGAACATCTCGTGCTCGTGTACCTTGGCCATTGGCTGGCTGCTGATAGAGCGAATCAGGCAGCGGCGCATTGGCAAAATAGTCGTCTGGGTTAGACGGCAGTGGCTTTTCGTCTTTAGGCAATTCCATGGCAGATAAAGGCACTTCAAAACGGCTATTTGTGCCTTCAACTGCTGCATCACCTCCAGCGCGAACATCATCAAGTTCCGCTCTAAGGCGGGCCAGCTCCGCATTGACTTCACTTGGTATAGAAGGCGAACCTGGGCTTAGCCGTCCTGAATCGACGTCACGACGCAAGCGCTCAACTTCACGGCGTAACTGTTCATTGCGCTCACTGAGTAGTTTTACGTTTGCAGCCAAACTATCGACGCCAACATCACGAGTATTGGTATCCGTAAGAATGTGCCGGATCGTTTCCTGTCGGTTCCGACTGTTCGCGCCATCATCAGGATTAGGTGAAAACACCATAACCATAAGAATGAGACCACCAGCAATACCAGCAACCGATAGACCCCGCTTCATGTTCGGGCTCATTTGTTCCCATTGTGCTTTCATCGTTATTCACCTCCCACAAGAAGCGAAGGTCGCTGACTTTCCACCGCTTCTTCACGATGATTGCGAACAACCACATACAACTCAGTCTTTTCACCCGGCAACAAGATATTGCGAGGCCAGTAGGCGCTTGCCACTATATCTGGTGCATGACAAGCTATTTCACTGGCTTCTATCGGCTCATCGGCAAAGCTTTCAACCAGTCCTACATAGACGGTGAAGTAATGTCCCGTCACAATTTGCCCCTGCTTAAAACCAAACTTTAAGCCCGGCTGAAAACATTTCGGGCTTGTGTCAGTTTGGCCAGCCAAACGGATGTCATAGCCTTGTGGTAGTTCATTTAGTGCAAGTCGTCTGAGTAAATCACGTAGGCTATCGACGTATGGCTGAGCCGTTTCCCAAGTGGCGGCTTTTCGGTTCACGACGCCCTTAATAGGCCACTGCTGACCATCAATAGCTAAGGTGATTTCACGCGGTGGAATACGACGAGGTACTAAGGTGACAGATAACGCAGGCGCTTCCTGACCAGGCGGAGTGATGTAAAGTGAAACCGGTGATTCTTTGTCCGTGGCCACATATACAACATTCCCCTTGATTTGCGTCTGAGCATCACTGGTTGTTCTCACCTGAGGCGATTCAAACGGCGTCACAATCCGATTCAGATGGCCAAGTGCTACAGGGATTAGTTCATTAACCCCCGGTGTCATCAGTAGCGTTGTTGGCACATCCGTTGAAGCCGTATTGGTTTGAGTCGGTGGATTTGCAGTAGCAGACTGCTTCATCACACTGGCTGGCACAATCGGCAATTCCACGTCTGCATACGACGCTTGAGATAACAGGACGCCACTCAAGCTCATTGCGATTAAGCTTGGTGTCATCCATCGACTAATTTTGGTTCGCATCATTCACCCTCCGGTTTTGCTCTTGGGTCAACTTTTCACGAACGCGCTTCGTTCTAGCTTGCCCCTCATACGTATCCATCCAGCTAAGTTTTGGACGGTATTGCTCAATATCGATGTCAAACTCATAGGTGCGAGTTTGGCGCTGCTCATCTCCAGATGGTCCAGAAACCAAGGAATAACCGGTCACAAAGACATGGCCGGTTTCATACTCATATTCCACTTGTCTGGGTTGGAATTTGAGCGTGACCCGGTCTTCGCGGATTTGTCTTGCCTGAATCTCCAGTGCATCGACCACTTGCTGGTACACCGCTGGAGAAAGTAGCGGCTCAATGGCAACCCGGATGAAAGACACATTACCTGGCGTCACGTTACCCATAAGCTCAGCCAGGTAGAGTCCCCAGGATTCAAGGTAAGGTTGAGTGGCTTGGTTTCGTGACACTTCAGCCGGTTCAGACAAAGTTGGTGGTTGAATGGCTACCACGGTATTGCGAGAAAATGCCGCTACCGCAAGCAGCAAGTTAGATAGCACCAGCACCGCAATCAGGAACCGTTGCCATCGGTTCTCTAATTGCGTGCCTTGCCATGATTTTAAAAACACGTCGAACTTCACGGCAGATAGCTCCTGATAAATGGGTTAGGGATCGTCTTGGCTTTGGTTGGCAACAGTCCGGCCCAGTAGATGGCGTGAAGAATAAAACCATCCGGGCGACCATCACGAAAACGCCGATAGAGCTTGGTTGTCACCAACCCCAACAGGCATAAAACCAAAGCATTACCGGTAAAAATGCCGATCACTAGCCCCAACAGAATGGGAGCCATCTCGTCGGCACTCCAAAGCAGGAAGTGCGGCGGGTCATCGATATAGGACGGAATACTCACAGGTTCCATAGTCACTCCTCGTTGTTTGAATTGAGAAGTGAAGGATGCCTTGGGATTGGCAGGTTCAGTGGTCAGCTAGATGCCGAATTCTTGAATGTTTTGAGGGTTCTACTCAGACAATACTAACAATTGATCTTTTTGATGCGGTTGATATGATGGGGATATTGGTCGTGTCGAGACCAGCTGCCCACTTTAGCAAACCCGGACGGGACGACATGCATATCAAATTTATTTTTTGCTTAGGTTTTTTCTGCGACCTCGGCAGTGGGCACCGTATTCGCTAATAGGAGAAACTCAATGCAAATTACTAAAATCATTTCCTCTGCCACGGTTGAACGTTTAAAGCAAAAAGCACGAAAGCTTAAACGTGAAAAATCTATTCCACACACTCAAGCACTCGATGAAATTGCAGTAACTGCTGGTTTTAATCATTGGAATCAGGTTGTACAAGCTAATGACGTACTGAAACCATCAGAAGTGGCATTATCTTCTGGATGTGTCATGGCTTTTGATGTCAAAGATGGTATGGATGTCGATACCAGTGATGGGGTCTTAATTGAAGACCACTTCTTGGAGATGCTCACTGAAAAGCAGCTATTTGAAATTTATGCCAATTCCCCTGATGAGGACGACGAACAAAACAGACCGCTAAAAGAAACGCTATCGGATTCAGAGCTTCATGAGTATTTTCGAGATGATTGCTCATTCATGTACTTCCGTCTTGCCGAACCTCATGCAAACAAACCGATGAAAGAAGTATTGGCTCTTATACGACAGTACTCATTTTGGATGCCTCAATATATTTGGCTTCAAGGTCACCTTATTGATACTTACCATTTGCCTGCTGAAGACGAGAACGGTAATACCGTAGGCGTAAGGTTTTAGCTCTACAAGATGAGGTCTAACTGGCCTCATATCTTCTTCTGCAAGTGACTTAACGCTAATCCCGCCATCAATGCTAAACCGATGATCATCGACGGTAACACCACTGGAGGAATGGCCAGCGGGGCAAACAATCCCATAAACAGCAAAATGACACCTGAGCCCAGGATAATCATGCTGTAGCGGTGAATAATAGGGCTCGAAAAATCAAAGGTTGTCTTCTTAATCTTCCAGGTCATCAAGCCGTCCCACAGGGCCGGTAACATGAGAATAAGCGCAAAGGGCAACCAGACCATCAGCAAAGCAAATCGAGTGAACACTTGGTACAACACATCAAAAAATGACTGAATACGGTCTTCTACCCAGACGAACCAAAAGCCTCCCATGTTCTCCATCCCTTTAGAACGAAGTCGTTGTTCTTCAGTGGGGATTAGAAAATCACGCACAGATTGCTCCATCTGTGTATCCACAATCCATGACTGATACCAGCGATGGCTAGTTTGACCAATCCAATAGCTTGTTTGAGCGCCCAATTGATTTTGGATCATCTGCTTCTCTTTACTAATGACCCGGCCAGTCCAATCACCGGGCACTAACACGCCAATGGCAATAATCTCCAGCATCAGTGCCAGACACAGTAGCCAAACCGACTTATGCTTGCTCATGCCAAACATCCTCTTCTACTCGGGCCAGCATGGCTGCAACGGTCGGCGTCATAATCCGGGCTTTAATCACTTGTTGAAGCCGCTTTGTCGTCGTGTGACCACTTTCATAACGCACGTCGATGCGTCCTTCAGCCAAATACGCCATCCGATTTGGACGATTACGAATCCAGGAGTAGAAATACACACCATCTACGGCGGCCCACTCGAAATGGTCAGGATCACGCAGGCGAATCCCCGTTAAAGCACTGGCGGCAGTCCAGGTCAGTGCCTCAATGAAATGCCAAAGGCGTACACTGTCATCATCACAACTGACTTCTTCATAACTGCCCAAGCCATTACACAGACACAAATCAAAGATGGAATGGCCATCTAACGTGAACGCATCCGTTAAGTAGTCCGCCAAGCAATACACCGAGGCCAAAGCATGAGGCCAGTCGGTTTCAAGCAGTCTTAAGGTTTCCTTGTACTGGGGGTTATGTTGCTGCCACTGAGCGAGCATTTCTTTACTGGTAAGTGTTGTCATTTTCAGACAGACTGAATGATGCATACAGATTCCTTATGCTACCTGTGTAGAGCTGGTTAAAATAGGAATGCGGCCTTTGATCACGCGGCCACCTGAAAGCTTGGCGATGTACTCTAGGTTGGGGAGCTGGCCCAATAACTGCGGTGGAAACATATCGCCTTCTTCCTCCATCAAGCGTTCGCCATGATTGCCGGTAAACAACGCGGGGCTGTCCGAGTTGGACGACATACCTTGAGTTTGCATGATGTACTGCAACCGAGTCTTAGGCAGATTGTCAGTAATATACTGCTGCGTTTCGGCGTCCATCACCCGAAGGGCTATCAAGTTGTTGATGTTACCTAACACCTGGCGAGCCTTAGCTTCACTGCCTGTTCGAGCTGCAAAGTCAGCAAAGGTCTGAGTAGCAATCACACAACGCATTTTTGCGCCACGGCCTTTGTTGAGCAGTTGAATGAAGGGATCGTTGACGACTTCAGCCGCCTCATCGATGAAGATATTTACGGGACGATTTTCAACACCATAGTTATAGCGGTCACCGGCCACGGCGGTGAGATCGGATAAAAGCAGCGAACCAATGGCGCTGCCAACCATGGCGTCGGTCAATGAATCCAACCCGATATACGCCACTTGGGCATTGTTGATAATACGGCCAGAATCCGTAATTAACCGGCTGTCATCCACATCGTTTGCAATCGGTGATAGCAATGGGCCTAGTTCACTTGATGTGAGCATATTGAGTACCGGCATCAGTGAGGCCACCATCTTGGAATAGTGGGTTCTGTCATGCTCAAACATACTCAATAGCCCCTCTAAATCGGTATTGGCGGCAACGGGCTGAATGCGTTCGTAGTAGAAAAGCAGCATCGCCATGGCTTGTTTAGTCAAGGTGTTGGCCTTTTCGGTAAAGCGCTTGATCTCCACACTAAAGTTCGGATACACCTGCTCCCCCCAGGCCGTGACGGCTTTTACTACCAAGCCTTCTGGGCCACCTTCCAAGAATCGTCTCAGTGTTTTCAGATCAGGACGTTGTGACGTAAGCAACAGACCTTGCACTATGTTATTCAGTGCCATTTGGCCAAAGGCTTTAAATGGATCAGCACCGGTTTCAGATGGGATTAATGCCGCAATTCGGCTGGCAATTTCAGTGCCCCGGTTAAAGTTTCTCAGGGGATTAAGACGTACTGAATGCTCTGGAAAACCCGGATGAAAATACACAAAGCGTTCAGGACTACCGGCGGCAATACAGGCTCGCTGCGCATTATCCTTAAGTTCCTTGTCTCCCTTAGGGTCAATAATAATCACGGCTTCATTACGCAAAATGGCCTGAGTGATCATCGCATCAAAGCATCGGGTTTTTCCGGCACCGGTCGTACCGACAATTAAGGTATGGCCTTCTGTGTGACCAACTGGCTGGTACACATCTTCTTCTTTGGGCTCAACACCATGAATCCAGGTCGAACCCATTTGCTTGCCGTGACCTTGGTTAAGCAAGGTTTGCTTATCCCGCTTTAAGATTTCATAAGCACGTTGAGCATGACGTTGGTCCCACTCAAAGCCATACCCTAACCACAATTCATCAGGATGTTTTGCCATTACCTTTTGCAAATGCGACAGCGCCATAAAAGCCAATGGTTTGCCTTTTAGCCCCTTCTGCAACTTATACAGACGGTAAGCCTCAGGCAGGCGGTACAACGCCATGCCCGAGGAAATCCCTGTCATCCACCAAAATGGCTCAGGAGGTAGCTCAGTCAGCATTTCTGCGGCAATTACCCCAGTTGCACCAACCAGCCAACCTGCTGCTGCCATGGCTTCATAGTTCGTGCGCCAAGGCATCTCGTATGCGTTTTCTTTCATTCATGCTCCGCAAAATAACCGTTTGCAATCCGATTAATTTAAAATGGATTAACGTTTAGCGTGAGCGGTAAACAGAACCGTTTCCCCCTCATCAAACTGGCATTGGTCACTGGCCGAGATCCCCCGAAGCAGCTGTCCGGCTGGAATGCCGTGCGCATTGGCGACTTGGCGTAAGGTTTGAATCGTGACGCGAATACCATCGGCACTATGATCCACGTCTGGGTAATCGCCATCGGTCAGTAAGATGGGCAAATCTTTCACAAAACTAACCATCTGTTGCCGCTGCGCGTGTTTGGGGTCTGTACATGAGTTCGCATTGGCCGCAATCGGCTTTTGCTTACGCTCCGCTCTTGTGGCGGGCTCTTTTGCTTGGGCATTGGTTGTCTCAGTTCGACTCGGACGCTGTGAAGCCTCTTCGTTCTGAATTGCTGTCACTGATTCTGCGTCTTGATTGGAGAGGTCTATCAGTGCAGTTAGCCCTTTAGAAACTGGCACTTTTAGCAGTAACCCTTGCTCCTGAACTCCTTCATTTGTAGTCACAGTTCTGGCTTTACGCGTCGGGTTTGCCGGATCTAGTTCAAGCCAATCCAATCGACTGAGTTCAGCAAGCAGTTTTCGGGGTACACACCAAGGCCTTACGGCATCGGGATAGCGGATCAGAAGTTGTTCACCAACCATAACTAGCGTGCTGCTGGCCCCTGGGAGCCACGCTAAAGATTCAGGCAGATTCAATGCCTCTGCATCGTGCTGGTTTACGTTATTTGAGATAGCGCCCTCATATGAATTGTTAGAATTTTCATATCCATCACCCGGAACGTTTTCATTTTCCTGAAGGTGATTAACATCACTGGCAAGACGAAGTTCATCATCTTGGTCGGACGATTTTATCGATGGCGACTCAGCCGAATTACTGAGTTCAATTGATGATGACGCATCAGGCAAGTCTGAATGCTCACTGGAGCGACTCTGTGGCTCTGCTTGTGTTTGCTGTGTTTCTTCCCACTCCGATTTGTTAAACAGTGTCACACCACTTGGTACATTCGAGCTGAACAATAAATCGGCCTCAGATATATGCAGCATGGGTAGCCAGATTGACTTGCCGTCTTTGATCAGCACTTCAGGGGCAAGGCTTTCATATCGCTCATTTGAAGCGGATTTAGTGGCCAATCCTCGCTCAATGAGGATGTCCGCAAGGGTATCGGGATCTCTTGGGATGCCAGGTATCTTGTCTTTGGCCAATAGCTCAATGATGTCCTTAGCCGCGCTTTTCCAAACCAGGTAAAGATGGGTTGATTGATTCGATTTTCGTATCCAAACTCTGGCATCTCGCTGATTGACTAACCACTGGGAACTGGCAAGTAATCGCCTCATGGCATCAAGTAGATAGCGTTCGACTGGGACACCAAGGGCATTGTCGTCAACGGAAATTCGTTGAGCTTTCAGGTCTCGCTGGACACTGGTTTGGTCAGCTTCAATAACCAATTTAGACAGGACATGCTCGGGATCGGTATTGCCAATTGCCTCCAGCATGGCTTGCAAAATCTCAGGGCCTGGCTGGGTTAACCAGGCGAGCAACTCTGGTGTCATCACCCGGTTTAAAACCAGAATTGAAAATTGCTCGTGCCGCTTGCACCGTCCGTCGCGCCAGCGAATGAAATAGCGTTCAATGCTGCTATTTGTGGTCCACTGGGATAAGGTTTCTAAAAAAGGGTTCCACTGATAGCGTCCATCTTCGTCTGTAATAGACAAGTCTGAAACAGGCTTACCAATATCATGGAACAAACCGCCAAGAGCCGCCGCAACACGCCACCTTGGCTCTAGCTCTTTTTTCTCAACTGGGGTGCCACTGGCAACAAAGATGATCCCCTCAGCAGCTTGTGCCGCCCAGAAAGCAACTTCCAACGAGTGACGTAATAAACCACCAGCACCACTGTGATGATGATGCTCAGAAGCTGGCAACAAATGAACATAAGCAGCCAGATGATCAATGCAGGGCTGAATCAGCCTTTGAAACTCACGCTGGTTAAAGCCAAGTACCTGGCGAAGTTTGGCAATTAGCTCGTCTTGTGTGGACTGCAAATCTTCAGGTGATGCAGCTGGCAACCCCTTTAGGAATGGCGGGTAGCGTGGAATTTCTGCATCCAGTTGCGATGACAGCTCTGGTAGTGCTTTGGTTTGAAAAAATAGGTTTTTGAACATAGTGAACCTCCAACACGATAGTGTGAAGGTTCATAAAATCACCGGCGGTGAATTAGATAAAAGAAATCCAGATCTATTGACACACAGATATTTTGGTTAACAATGCCGCTGACTTTGTAAACTAACTAGTTACTCGGCTTCTGCTCGGCGCTCTATAAACTTCCGACTCTCCATCGTCTTTTAGATCTATTTCGTATCGACGCCTGTCTAGGACTTCCAAAAATCCCATAATCTGCGAGCTGTCTAAGTTAATCTTCCCATCAACTATATTTGTAACAACATTAGTCTTTTCGCAGTAACGTTCTAGTTTATCTTGACTGATGTTTATTGCTTCTGATTGGGATTTAATGGAAGCAATATATCTTGCAGCTCTCGGGTGGTTTTGCGCATACTGAGATATACTATCAAAGTTAACGAAATCAATTTCACTCGCAATACTCGCAATGTTGGCTGGAACTGCATCCATAATTGCCTTCTGAAGTTGAGCTGTAAACTCTAGGCCACTAGGGCGGAGAATGTGTATTAAATCGTTCTGAATAATAAAATCGAAGTCATTATCCAATTTAAAAACAGTTTCCTCTAACGACTTTAAAGTATTATCAACATACTGAACCAGCCTATGCCTTTTCTTTATTAAAGTTTTAAACTGAGTTGAACGACGTACAGCTGTTATTCTCTGTTGGTTGTTATCAGTGAGCTTTACAAAGTACGCGAAACATTGATTGATATTGTCAAAAGCACTGCAATCTTCTGGTACATTTTCGGACTCATGAAGAGTTTTAAGCTCTTGTACCAATGGGTCATTGATTGAAAAGGTAAGATATTCAATAGACGCATATTTTTCTGATGGCTGATACGTAGCCATACTGCTCGCCTTATCCTGCATCTGTGTCTTTGTAAAACTAACCATTTCAACTAATGACTTCTGTACGACTTCATCAACAGGAACAAACACAAAACCTCGATTGGGACTATCCAGACCAAGACCAAACTCAGTTATATTTACATTTTCAAAATCAAAGTTAATAGGCATTATTCATCCTCTAAAAATACCGTTTGGCTAAGCCTGTAAGCTGAAATTTTCTCTCCTTTGACAATATGAGAGCGCTTTGTGATTAATACGACAGGAATTCTGCCACTAATAGAGTTATTTTCTGTATCAGGTTTCAACGTATATACCCTGAACCCCTTCATGGCCCAAAAAATGTTCATATAATGCATATTCAGATGCCAAAACAGAAATACAATGAACGTTATTGCCGCCACATGACCCGCTAAGTCTCTAATACTATCGATATTGACACTATAGAAAGGAAGTAACATAGCAAAAAGGTAAACAAGTAGATGATCTCTGTGATCCTCACAATCGCCAGCGGTCAATTCTCGCCGATCTTTTCTTTTTTTTACTAATCTTACGCGGAACCACAAGAATAAATTTGGCACCGTAATAAAAAAAAGGCAGAAAGAAAGAAAATATACTTCCGAAATACCTTTTATTCCCCACCCCTTAATTGCCCAAAGAATGAATAGTGGGGACATACTGCTCAAGACCATTAGTAGTCTAGCTAGCGACAAACCTTCATTATTTCCTGTCATAAAACCACCCTTAAACCTGAATAAACGCTACTCACCAAAAGAATAGATTCTGTAAAATCTATATCATCGAGCAAGCGAGCGGCGCTTAAATAGATCGTCATTTTTTATATCTGCCCACCCACACCTTTGAATTTTTCAACAAAAGCGGCAATTTTCTGAAAAACCGTTTGCTTCTGGGTTCGGTACTGTGGGTTCAATGGGCTAAGTTTGGGCAACGCCTCATTAAGTGCAGTGCCATTTTCAGAGGCGTACTCACGTTTGAGTGATGATGCAATATAACGTTTGGCAGCATCGATATTGAGCTTTTCAGAGGCAATGATGGCATTGGCTTCGCGCTTCTGCTCCGCCTGGGCGAACTTGAAGAAGGCGTCGATAATGCTGGCTTTGTCATTGATCTCATCTAGGTTTGTCTGGTTAATAAAATCAACCACCAAGCTCTCTTTCGCTCTATTGCCAAGGCTACCGCGGATCATACGACGAACTTCTTCAATCAAGCCTTCTTTGCTCTTGTTCTTCTTATTGTGATCAAAAATCAGTTCAAGAATGTAATCGAGGTTTATTTCTTGCGATTTGAGCAAATCAATTTCAAAGACCACATCGTCCCAGTCTACCGTTGACTTATCTTTGTCCTGACCTTCTTTATCGCGTCGCAACCAGTCGCGGGTATCGTTGTAGGTAGAGCGATAATCTTGAATAGCGCGCTCGCTTGGCATATCGATGGTTTGCATTGCCTCGATGTCAGCATCGTCCAGATAGTACTTTGACTTGAACTCTTCAACAGCTTGTTCATCACTGGTATCTAGGCTTTGCAGTGCTTTTAATCCAGCAAACTCATCGTAGTTTTGTAAAATATTTTCTGCTTTGAGGTATTCACCAAATAGCTTGGCAAACTCTTTTTTATCTTGTTCTTTTTCAATATTTTCTGGATTTGGAAAGCGTTCTTGCAGCTCTTTGACGATATCAACAAAACCTCGACGCGCTTGGCCAGTAGCAATATCGTTAAAGCCGTCCATGTATTCTTTGTAGCTCTTCTCCAACACCACGTTTTTGGTGTTTTTGTCACCAAACAAGGTGATTGCATCAATGGTTGCCTGTTCCAAGTCCCGGAAGGTAACAATATTGCCAAAGGTCTTCGTCGCATCATAAATGCGGTTAGTGCGAGAAAATGCCTGCATCAAGCCGTGATAGCGCAAATTCTTATCAACAAACAAGGTGTTAAGCGTAGGCGCATCAAAGCCCGTTAAAAACATCCCCACCACTATGAGCAGATCTATTTCTTGATTCTTCACGCGCTGGGCAAGGTCACGGTAGTAGTTCTGAAAGCCATTACTGTCCACGCCATAGTTAGATTTAAACATGGCGTTGTAATCCGTGATCGCGGCGCTCAAAAACTCTTTCGCGCTGCTGTTCATCGCGCTAACTTCAAAGCTCTCATCTAAAATATCACCGATAGCGTCCTGCTCTTCATTGGCTGCAAATGAGAAGATAGTCGCAATTCGCAGAGATTTACTTGTAGGTCCATTTTCGGCCTCGGCCTGCAATGTTTTAAAGGTTTCATAGTACGCTTTCGCTGCATCAACACTACTGACCGCAAACATGGCGTTAAACCCTTTGGCACCAGAATAGGCTCGATGCGTTTTCTGGTTAAAATGGCTCAGAATATACTGCGAGATTTCACGAATGCGCATTGGATGCAAGAACGCTTTCTTATTCTCCGCGGCACTAAGCTTCTTTTCATCCTGCTCAGTCTCAATGCTCTTAAATTGCGGACGAACATCGTTATAGTCCACTTTGAACTTGAGTACTTTTTCATCACGAATGGCATCGGTGATCACATACGTGTGCAACTGCTGGCCAAACACGCTGCCCGTGGTTTCAGCACCCAAGGCGTTTTCAGGGAAAATTGGCGTACCGGTAAAGCCAAACTGGTAGTACTTTTTGAATTTCTTCTTCAGGTTTTTCTGCGCTTCACCGAACTGGCTTCGATGACACTCATCAAAAATAAAGACAACTTGCTTGTTGTAGATAGCTAAATCGCTTTCGCTTTTGATTAAGTTGTTGAGCTTTTGGATTGTGGTAACAACAATCTTGTTATCGTCTTTGTCCAGGTTACTCTTAAGCCCTGCGGTACTGTCTGAACCGTTCACACTATCAGGCGAGAACCGCTGATACTCTTTCATGGTCTGATAGTCGAGGTCTTTTCTGTCCACCACAAAGAAGACTTTATCGATACAATCTAAATCGGTGGCCAAACGTGCCGCTTTAAAGCTGGTGAGTGTTTTGCCAGAGCCCGTGGTGTGCCAAATGTAACCCCCACTTTCAGGCTTAGCCCAGTCTTTAGCGTTAAACGCGCTCTTTATCTTCCATAAAATGCGCTCAGTGGCCGCAATTTGGTAAGGGCGCATCACGAGCAAGGTATTGCTGACGTCAAACACAGAGTAACGCAAGATCACTTCAAGCAGCGTCTCTTTCTGGAAAAAGGTGGCGGTAAAGTCTTTTAAATCCTTGATCAGCGTATTGTCTGACTTCGCCCAGTTCATCGTAAAGTCGAAGCTGTTTTTGTCGCGCTTGGTGGTATTGGCAAAATAGCGCGTGTCGGTGCCATTAGAGATCACAAACAACTGCAAGAACTTGTACAACGAGTTCTCTGCATTAAAGCTCTCTTTGCTGTACCTATGAATTTGATTAAACGCCTCACGGATAGCCACACCACGCTTTTTCAGTTCAATTTGCACCAAAGGCAAACCATTGACCAAAATCGTCACATCGTAACGGTTGGCATGGCTTCCCGTTTGCTCAAACTGCTTAATGACCTGCACTTTGTTGCGAGCAATGGTTTTCTTGTCGAACAGGTAGATGTTTTCTATATGGCCATCATCAAAGACAAAATCGAAGATATAGTCACTGTGCACCTTACGGGTTTTATCAAGAATATTGTCGCTTGGGGTGTTTAAGTATTGCTCGCAAAAGCGACCCCACTCGGCATCAGTAAACTCGACCTTATTGAGGGCTTGCAACTGTTTACGCACATTCACCATCATGGCATCGGGTGTCGTTAACGCAGGTAAATACTCATAGCCCTGGTTGCTTAGGTCCTGAATCAGTTCACGCTCTAAATCACCTTCGCTTTGATAGCCCTCAGCAATTTGGTCTTGGCGCGTGTATTTATCTAAAACAATGTAATTTTTAGACTCTGCGATTGCTTTGTATTCTGCCATATCTATTCCTAAGCCTGTGTCCCTTGTGGAGCGCGTATCCCTTTATAAATATTGTCTATCTCTTTCACTAGAAACTTAAAGACGCGCTTATGATCTTCTTCGACTTCGGCCACTTCATGGCCTGCGTGTTTTGCATGGTTATATAAATTAATCACCCGTGCATAGGGGTTTACTTGCCCGGTAGCCCTATTACCTTTGACACCGGGCAACAACTCACCCCACTCTTCGTACCCCAAAAACGTTGAGGTTTTTTCGAGAACATTTCGCAAAAAATTAAAGTGGTATTTGTGGATATCGCCTGAGTCTGCCGCTTTCATTAACTCATTCTTTAAATGCAGGTGATACGAGAAGGGCGAATCATTTTCTTGCTCAATCAGGTCATGCTTGCCATCATCGAGCTTGCGCAAAACGAACTTGGGTGCTCGATTAAACTCGTTATGCAAAACATTGTAAAAAAGCGGATTATGAGTGGTGATGATGAACTTAAGACCAGAAATAGCGAAGTCACTCGACTTAATTAAACGAGCTAAATCAACAGCCAACTCTATTAGATGGTTGTCATCTAACGAGCTCACTGGGTCATCAATAAACACATATTGTAATTGGTTAAATTGGTCAGTTTCGCGGCCAGCATCTTCAGGTACATTTAAGATGCTAATCACTTGTTCGAGCAATGAATAAAAAATACTCCAAATAAAGTTACTTTCTTCACCCTTTGATATTTTAATTTTTCTATCTGGTTCGTCATCGCCACCTTGATGTGAAAACGTCACCTCAGAAAAGGCTTTCACGGTAACATCTTTTCCGTCTTTGTCTTTAGCCGTGTATTGCGGATTAAAGCGTGGCGTTAGTTTATCGTTAGCATAGCGCTGGAACGTGCTGATCACGTTCATGTCTTGCCCTTGCTCTTGCAAAATCCAATCGGTAAACGTATTAGGTTGGATTTTTAACTTCGGCTCTGCATCAGCATCTAAGTCGTTATCCCAGTAAAACAAGTCTTCCGTAAACGCGTTGTAATACAAAATCTTATGGCGCGAAAGTGGCGCTTGCTCTGCACCATCAAGATCATCCTGTCCATCTTCCTTTGGCGCGATGATCTCTTTAAATTCACGGGACAAACGCGTCTTACCTGTGCCATTAAAGGCATAGATCAACTGCACCTTGTTTTGACGTGCTTTAAGCTGTTCTGCTATTTCCGTTAGCGTGTTACTCATTAAGCTGCCTCATCTGATTTAGGAAAGCTTAACAACAGATCACGATAATACTCGTATTGCTTTTGGCGTAGCTCAATTTCGCGTGGGAGACCTTCCGAAAGCGATTTTGTGAGTTTATCAAATTTATCTAAGATACTAACTATATGCTCCTGCTTATGGAGTGGAAGAATTGGTACCTTAACTTCAAGGATCTGCCCTTTACGTAAATTTGTTTGATCAACGCCATTATTGTGTTTAAGCAACTGTGGTGTTCTATCTAAAAAATAATGTAAAAACTTAGGCAAAATTTCAGACTTATCTTTAACGGTAATTCCACCTATACGCTGATTTAACGTGTACCTTTCGTCCTCATCTACAATAAATGTTTTTGAGAGAGCTTTACCATTGGGTAGATCACTCATTACGAGTAGAATATCGTCTTTAAAAAGAGGGCATATTTGGCTATCTGAGTACTTAGCAATTAACCCATCTGTGGAGATAAATTTTGAATTTACAACAATAAACTTACCATCTTCTGATATAACTTTCTCATGTCCTTTTCCATTCGCAAAGTGCGCGACCTCCTCCAGCGTCTTCCACTCAACCTCACCCTCTTCAAAACTCAACAACTGGCCGCGGTAGTAGTTGTATTGTTTTTTCCGCATGTTAAGCTCGGCGGTCAGCTCGGCGGTCATGGCGGTAAATGCGTCCAGAATACGCACTATTTCAGCTTGTATTGCCAGCGATTTTTCTGGGTTATCTGGGCATGGGATGGGAACCTTGTAACTTGATATCATTTTCAAATTGAGACCACCACGACCACTATTACCAGAAGAAATCTGGCGTAGATTCTCATATTGAGAATCTAAAAAGTGATATAAATAGTCGCAACTAATTTTTTCCTCATCAAAAGTAATCGCAGCTAGTGATTGATTGGTAGTCAACTCAATTCTAGTTCTTGCAACCTTTCCACGAGTCTTTCCTTGGCCTGCCAATGCCATAACGATTGAGTTTTTCGGTACTATCTTTGCGCTAGAATTTTTAAAGCCAGCCTCGCTAATGTATTGCTCGGTCTTTTCAATGACTTTTAAATTAACCTCGCCTGAGCTCATCCAAGGGATCGTTCCGCCCTCCCAATACTCTGTATTTTTAGTGCTAGGAGTTCCGCCGGAATATATTTTTTTTGCTACTTTACCAAGAGGTATCCACTCTCCACCCATTCCGTCTAACAGTTTTTCCATAAAATTCAGATGGCTCATGCTTCAATCTCCGCCACAATGGAGTCAATATCGCTGCGAAGCGCATCAATTTTAGCAACGGTGGTTTTTAGTTCCGCATTGAGTTCGGTAATGTCTATCACTTCACGCGTGTCTTTGGCGTCTACATAACTACTTACTGAAAGGTTGTATTCAGCTTTAACAATATCATCGAAGTCGACGGTTTTAGAAAAGTGCTCTACATTCTCTTTGCTGATAAACACTTTCATGATGTCCTCAATGTGCTTATCAGTCAGTACGTTATTATTGGTTTCTTTTTTGAAATAAGCTTCGCCGCTTGCATCGATAAACTGGGTGGTGGTATCTAGCTTGTGCTTAGACAGCACTAAGATATTCACCGCAATGGTGGTGCCAAAAAACAGGTTTGGTGCCAGTGAAATCACGGTTTCAACATAGTTGTTGTCAATTAAGTACTGGCGAATTTTCTTCTCCGCACCGCCGCGGTAAAAAATACCGGGGAAGCACACAATGGCTGCACGCCCTTTGCTTGATAGGTAACTTAGTGCATGAAGCACAAAGGCAAAGTCGGCTTTTGATTTAGGCGCAAGCACACCTGCGGGCGCAAAACGGTCATCGTTAATTAAGGTTGGGTCGTCGCTACCAATCCATTTCACCGAATAAGGGGGGTTAGAGACAATGGCATCAAACGGCTTGTCATCCAAAAAATGTGGCTCAGTTAAGGTATCACCCAACTGAATATTAAACTTGTCGTAGTTAATGTTGTGCAAAAACATATTCATACGCGCCAAGTTGTAGGTGGTGTGGTTGAGCTCTTGGCCAAAAAAACCATCTTCAATGATATGCGCATCGAAGTGCTTTTTAG
This sequence comes from Pseudoalteromonas sp. 2CM28B, assembly GCF_023161935.1. Taxonomy (NCBI): domain Bacteria; kingdom Pseudomonadati; phylum Pseudomonadota; class Gammaproteobacteria; order Alteromonadales; family Pseudoalteromonadaceae; genus Pseudoalteromonas; species Pseudoalteromonas sp. 2CM28B. The sequence continues at coordinate 464,733 of NZ_JALNTH010000001.1, read as the reverse complement.
CTTGTAACAGCAACGAGCCCGAACCCGCCGCAGGGTCATAAATTTTATTGACACTGGTCTGGCCGTGCATGGCGAGCTGCGCGATCAATTTTGAAACGTGCTGAGGGGTAAAAAATTCGCCACCGGATTTACCCGCATTGGCGGCATAGTTAGAAATCAGGAACTCATAGGCGTCACCGAATAAATCAATTTGGTTTTCTTCAAAATTACCGAAGGTTAAACCTGCCACACCTTTTAACACAGCGGCTAGGCGTTTGTTTTTTGCCTCTACCGTATTACCCAGACGATTACTGGTCGTATCAAAATCCGCAAACAAGCCTTTGATGTCTTTTTCTGAATCATAGCCATTGGCTGAGTTTTCGATTGCCGCAAAAATAGCGGCCAAATCCGTATTTAAATTGTCGTTTTTGTGCGCATTGGCCGCCACATTGCTGAACAACTGGCTAGGGTAAAGAAAATAGCCTTTGGTTTTAATGGCATCTTCTTTGGCAAAACCGATGTTTTCGTCATCGTCAGACATGGCAGCATAATTAACGCTCTCATCTCCGCCTGTGATGTAGTTGACAAAGTTTTCACTGATAAAACGGTAGAACAGCGTACCCAGTACATATTGTTTAAAATCCCAACCATCCACTGAGCCTCTTACATCGTTGGCAATCGCCCATATTTGGCGTTGAAGTTCGGCACGTTGTTGTAAACTTGTCATTTGTTAATTCCTGCTTTTAATTCGTCATAATTCGTTTATGGGTTATGCAATATTCACTGTCGTCGAACATCATTCGTTAAACCCTGGAGCTAAATTCAAATTTCCGACCCCGTAGAGTGTCGGAGTATTCTTTAACCAAAGTTGGTATTCAGTGCCTTGAAGGCTGTGTGCTTTGGAACAATCCACATGCCATTGGCGAAGCAAATACCCAACGGTTGCCGCCCTGATCTCAACCTTCATCACGCCACCTTTCATGCCATAATCCAGTTCAATCGCTTCCCTGTGCTCTATGCGTGGGTGCGGCACTAACTCCAATTCAACAAAGCGGTTCCATTGCCGGTCTTGGGTTTCGAACTCCGTTTCAGACAACGTGGAGTCTTCAAGCACAACCGCAGCTTTAATTCGGGTCAGCACAAAGTCTCTGAATTCACCATGCTTGCGGTCAAAACCACGAACGTGCCAACGCAAGCCATTGTCTACAAGCGTATGCGGCACAATTTCACGCGTGGTTTCACCGCTCGATAACGACACATAGGTGATACTCAAGGCTTTGCCTTTGTGTATGGCCTCGGTGACTTTTGCCACTATAGATAAACTGGGCTTGTTAAGGTGATAAGGCGCTTCACAAGCCAGCGGTGGTTTTACCTTTCCAGTGAAGCCATCGCCGTACCCTTGGCTAATCGTCGCCAGCGTTCTCACAACGTCGTAGTCGAACAAGGGCTCAAATGCTTCACCGCGCTTGTGCAACTTGAGCTTTTGGTCATACTCAATGTTGCCTGGTGCAAGCTCTCGGTACATTGTGAAGTCTTTCGTTGCTTGTGCGGCGGCTATACTGAAGCGATCGACTAAATCCGCCCGCACCGCTTCTCCCTTAAACAATAAAGTGAAATCGATGTGGGCAATGCGATCCCTGGTTGCTTGTGGCAACTGCGCTATCTGCGAAAGCCTATCTGGCTTCGCCACTACTGTTTGTTTCAGACCATCATTTGTCATGCGTCTTGTTTATCCAATTCAACCAGTTTCTTAAAACTCTGTTTATAAAGTACGGACCGACATCGCGTCATCACATTGAAAAGCGTCACTCAATGCTGCTCTTTATCCGCAATGACTAATCAATCTCTATTGGTTGAAGCTGGACAGATGGCCATAAAACACTGAATAGGCTTCAACCTAATTAATTTTATTAGGTGTCATCCTATCACAAATTATTTTGTAGGGAAGACTAAGCGGCAACTTTTTGATCTGGATTGCAATTGCCGCTCAGGTATGGGCGCAAAGACATTGTTTTGTGCCATTGCTGATAGCCGCTATCAATGCGCTACCCGAACCAATGGCACCACGATGTTACCGTGATGCGATGCCCCTTTGTCCGACTCTATAGACATCAGAACGCGTTGCTCACTCTCCCGAACACGCCTAGCAACTTCTGCCTGGGCGGGTAGCAATGGCAGAATCCCTTCAGCAATCGCTTCTGGTGCAGACTCTTGGCCACAGGACATCAAGTGCTTCCATGGATCTTTAAGAAAGCGCTCGAACGTGATGCCAAATTCAATGATGCGGGCAGAGACGAAGATTTCGCCCCAGTATTCAATGTAGGTGTCTTGGTACATGGAAAGATTCCTCTTGTTGGTTATATACCCTTCCTACTTGCAGCCGCAGCGGTGTTACCTGCATTCGCTCACCCCAATCACATAGAAGACCTATGCTCATGGGGATTCGCTCACTTGCCGCCTAGCTGCAACACCAAGTAGTTTGGGTATAACGTAAGTTCACTTTCCATTTTCCAGAGGTTTTCAAATATGCAAGGCTTACCTTATAGAGAGCTACAAAGCTTTAAATCGATTGCGGGCATCTTTGTAGTCATAGTGGGCATGTTCTGAGCCACGATGATACAAATCATCCAGGTAAGTTTGTTCCTGCGGCAACTCGTCTTCGCTGATTTCGCGCCACCAATGTTTGTTGGCACCTTTAACGCCGTCATGCCAGCGGTAACCACGCTCTTTTAAATAGTCCTTTACGTCAAACGGCGCACCAAACGCACGAACTAACACAGTTCGCCTGTCTGCTTCAGACAACAAGTTTGCAACGGACTCGGGCAACAAATGAAACAACCAGGCCATCGCCAAACAATCGGTTGCAGCTCGGTGTCCTTCATAAAACCAACCTAAGCGAAGCAGCAGGTACTCAAGCTTTCGACTTTCAAAACCCAGCTCCTTCCAATCTATGCCACTGGCTGAACAGGCCCAAGATAGATGTCCTAATGCAGCAAACCGCTTTTCAAAGAAAGGGCGATCAAACTGTGCATTGTGTGCAACCACCAGCGGATCATCGGATAACCAACTCGCTACCAGTGAATCATCAATGTGCTGGCCTTGCACCATCTCATCAGTGATACCGGTTAACTCGGTAATCAGCTCGGGGATTGGCTTGCCGGGATCTTCATACAAGCTGATCACATCAACAATCGACACAATCTGCTTAGCAGAAGGACTGTAAAGCACCTTAACCATACCAAGCTCAATAATGGACTCATCATCGGCAGACAGTCCGGTTGTCTCTGTATCGAGCAGCACCATTGGCTGTTCATCACCGACCATAGGAGAAAGTTCAAGTGGCCAGGACTGCGGCTCACGCGTTAATGGAATACGCTCCAGCAATCTAAAATCTTCTGGTCTTTCTGGGATATCCGCGAGGCGCTCTAGCGGAAATGGCGCAGGAGCTCTTGTCATTGATGGTTCCTCTTCAATTCTATTGTTCTCTTTGGGTTATTTCACTGTGCCCTGTTCGTTTATAAACGCGTTTGTACAAAATGCACCTTGGATACCTCAGCGTTTTTTTAATCTTTCTACTGGGTGAACCCATATATGAAGGCTTTGGCTAAGCCTTTCAGAAAGCCTTAGCTAAACCGTTTAGGTAACCCTTACCGATACCCTTTACGTATGGCTTTGCCAACCCCTTTTCAAACGGTCGCAATAGGCTTGAACTGAGTTCGACTGAGCATTTTAATGATGCTCCTGACTTCGCTTCAAGCCAGTAAATTCAATACGAAGCAGAATTTTACTAACTGTTTTTAAACCCTTTGCGAAGGGTTCAACAAGCCTTGTCTGACGGTTACTTGACCCATGCGTTAACCAGTAGCAGTAACAGGATCAGTAACAGAAACAAGAGCAGTAGGCAGAAGCAGTATTGTCCAAGCCTTGCTGGCTTTGACGAGGGCGAGCAATCCCCACATCAAGCTTTTCAACACAAAAAAAGAAATCACCCACGACACAACGTCTTACTCGAACAACTACAGTTTTACCTACAATTTTACTTGTAGAAATCAGCATAGCATTAGATACTGTATAAACAAACAGTATAAATTATAATTTTTCGAGGTTCGTCATGAGTGTCTCGCTGATAGGCCGTAGCGGCGCACTTGCCTTCATCAAAGCCAAGCGCCTTCGTATTCCATTGTTCATGGAACGTGTTTCTGCTGGTTTTCCCTCACCAGCGCAGGATTATGTTGAGCAAACGCTCGACCTTAACGAGCTTTGCATCAAGCGACCGGCTGCAACGTTCTTTGTGCGTGTTGAAGGTGATTCAATGATTGATGCCGGGATTTACCCAGATGATATTTTGGTGGTTGATCGCTCTGTCCAAGCCGAACACGGTGACATTGTCATCGCTGGCATCCATGGTGAACTCACGGTAAAGGAGCTTCAACTAAGGCCGTGCGTCATGCTGATCCCAAGAAACCAAGCGTATGAGCCCATCCATATTCCTGAAGGGACAGAGTTAGAGATATTTGGCGTGGTTACCAATGTGGTACGAAACATGCGCCGTAAGTCGTGACTGTCCCATGCCTGTGTTTGCTTTGGTGGACTGCAACAACTTTTACGCCAGTTGTGAGAAGCTGTTTCGTCCTGATTTAAAAGATACGCCGGTTGTGGTGCTGTCCAACAACGACGGCTGCGTGGTTGCACGCTCGCGTGAAGCTAAGTTACTCGGTATAAAAATGGGCGTACCCGTCTTTCAGATCAAAGCTGAAATGCAGCGCCATGGCATTTTGGCATTCTCCTCTAACTATGCGCTGTATGCAGATTTAAGCAGTCGAGTGATGCGCACTTTGGAGGAGATGGCACCACGAGTAGAGGTTTACTCCATTGACGAAGCGTTTTTGGACTTAACCGGTATTGAGTCTGCCATATCTCTTGGCGAGTTCGGACAACAAGTGCGAGAGCGCATAGGCCACTGGATTGGGATCACCGTCTGTGTAGGCATTGCACCGACAAAAACACTCGCCAAGCTGGCAAACCATGCCGCCAAGAAATATCCCGCCACTCAAGGGGTTGTAGACCTGACCAATCCAGATCGGCAACGTCGATTGCTCGCATTAGTCCCGGTTGATGATGTTTGGGGCGTTGGTAGACGGCTTTCTAAGCGTTTAAATGCGTTGGGTATCACCACAGCCTTAGACCTAGCCAATGCCTCTCCTAGAGCCATCAGAGACCAGTTTTCAGTGGTTTTAGAGAGAACCGTCAGAGAGCTCAATGGTGAGTCGTGTATTGAACTTGAAGAGATCCCGCCAACTAAGAAACAAATCGTCTGTAGCCGTTCATTTGGCGTAAAAGTGACGCATTTTGAATTGTTACGTGAAGCTGTATGCGAATACGCAACCCGCGCCACTGAGAAGCTTCGCAAAGAACAGCAGCAAGCCAAAGTGCTGACCGTGTTCATACGTACCAGCCCCTTTAAGGACAACGAGCCGCAGTACAGTAACTCCGCATCGGGCGAGTTGTTGATACCCAGTTGTGATACGCGGGATTTTATTGAGCTGGCCAATCACTTACTCAAGCGGATTTGGAAAGATGGTTTTCGTTATGCCAAAGCGGGCGTCATGCTGTCTGACTTTTACGATCCCGGCATGTTTCAACCAGGACTATTCGATGACGTATCGACCCGCTCTAATAGCCAGCAGCTGATGTCTGTATTGGACACTATTAATCAAAGCGGTGCCGGAAAGGTTTTCTTTGCTGGACAAGGTACGAAGAAAGATTGGTCAATGAAGCGAGAGCATTTGTCTCCCGCCTACACAACACGCTGGGACCAGTTACCGCGAGTGAAGTAATGAAATAAATGTAAATTAACCACACAGCTAGACATAGAAAGGAGCTTTACTAAAAGTTTGTAGGCACAAAGAACAAAAAATGCTGTCACTGTCATAAAATCCAACACCATAGGCATCACCTCCACTAACGTTTTAACGACTTCAACTTTCAACCCGCATCGGTCCGTAGACTGGTATCCGTCCGTTATCGTAGGTATTTTCTATGTTGCTGTGGGCCGGGTAATGTCTAAGCTATCAGGATTTCCAACCCTCCGCAAGAATGCCGAAATATAACTCAATGTATAGAAATCGGACTCTAGTGTGTTTAGCTTAGACAAGTTATTGATTAGGTAGTTAACTCCGAATTCATCAAGCAAAAAATCCAGTGCAATTGTATTTACTTTGTCGCCCTTCCTATGAAGCACCCCGGATTTTCTTATAAAAGAATTCTCTCTCAAAACATCAACAATACTCATTAAATCAGAAGGATACTGGGCACCATCAGGAAAACTGTTATATACCTTGCTGTTTTGAAACTGCTTACATGCATGAGTGTTAGTACTTAAAATATAACAATCAACAAATTCGACACCATGTAACTGCATACGCTCAAAGGAAGTTGAAATCAATATGCATCTTTCAAACTTAAGGCCGTCATGTGTACACTTTTTAAAATGAGTTCCCTGTAAAAAACAGTTTTCAAATCTCACATTATTGAGGTTGCAATATTTGAACTTTGCACCAACCAGAGATGTATTTTTGAAATGTGACTCGCTGAATACGGAGCTAAAACTCGAAGTTTTATTGAAGTTTTTGTTGTAAAATTTAGTGTGCTCTGCCTGCTTTTGCACATAACTATATCGATTATTTTTTTTGTTCCTTGCCATAACTCTTCCTGTTAAGCCTAAATTTTCAAGCAACTATACAACAGGAGAGACTAGTCTCCTTGATTTTTAAGGAGATCATATACGCCATTTCTGTTTTTTTGCTGCTTTAGAAAATCAAATACGTCAATATGCATTGACTCTTCGACGAAGCATGTTGAGCTTATCAACCTGGCGTCGAATATCACTGAAAAATTCTTCTTTCTCCATAGCCAGCGCTAACTCCCATTCTTTGGCCAAACCTTGGCAGTCCAAAAATGCGTATCTCAGCTTCGTCTTTGAAATACGCAGCCCCTTGCTAAAGACCACGCGTTTGCCTCGTTGACCGTGAAAACTGTTGATGTACCACTCAATGCCAAAGCCATACTTAAAGTCTCTGATACGGACACCAAGCAGCCCCCAATCTTTAAAGGGCGCATTTTCACGAACCTTGTAATGGGTAACCCAAAAGTCATCAACTTCAGCTCGTGCCAGTGCTTTTAGCCTGTCCGTTTCTTGCTGAAGTAAATCTGATACCTCTGCTTTCCATTGTTCATTGACGATTTCTACCAAACCAATTTCCCCATCCAATTAACCCCAAAAGCCAAAACCACTATCCGTTTGGCTTTTGGATCGAAACGCCAAACGTAAAACTACCGTAACAATCACTGTTTGGCGTCTCGATAAAAATCAACTCGCGCAATCCCATACCTGACAAGGGATGCAGGCCGATTTCACTTAAAAACGCCTAAAAAGACGTATTGCCATGAAAATACAAACCGTTTGGCAAGTTCAGGCCAGAATGCAAACGACGTTTGGCGTCTCGATTTTTTTGGCTAGGTTATCCGCCGCCAAACAGAGCCTATTCTCATACTTTTGCGAAAATGCAATAGGCAGATAGATGAAAGGATTTGTCACCTTTCTGCCCACCGCCAGTGCACCGAATCCTGATAATGACATTTGAGTGAACCGCCAGAGCACTTGGACATACCCAAGCGTGACCAGTGCGGTTGATTGAAAACCGTTAGAGCACTTTGAGTGCACAGGAGATAAGTATGTTTGTACTAGGCGTAGATATCGGTTACTCGAACCTGAAGCTGGCAATTGGCCAATCAGGCAGTGAACCGAAAACCATTATTCTGCCTGCGGGTGCCGGTCCTGCGGATCGCATGCCAGAGCGTATCGGTGGAGGCGATGATGACACTTGTTTGTATGTATCTGTCGATAATGAGCGTTGGGCCGCTGGTGTGCCTGCTGGACGCCTTCAAGGCTGGGAACGAGAGCTTCACCCGGAGTATCCCACCACAAAAACCTATAAGGCGCTTTTTCATGCCGCCTTGTTAATGGCTGAAACAGAATCCATCGATTTGGTTGTCACTGGATTACCGGTTTCCCAGTTTCATGAACCACAACGTAAGTCTGACCTTGTGCAGCGTTTAAAAGGTGTCCATCAAGTGACGCCTAAGCGCAGCATCACTGTTCATGACGTCAAAGTGCTGCCGCAGCCTGCCGGTGCCTATATGGATCTGGTTCAAACAGGTGGTGATTTGGGCTTGATTGAAGAAGGTCGCGTCGTCGTCATCGATCCAGGCTTCTTTTCTGTTGACTGGGTTGCCCTTGAGGCCGGAGAAATTCGCTACAGCTCATCAGGAACCAGTCTTCAGGCAATGTCCGTGCTACTGGAAACCATTGATAAGCTGATTTCGGAAGATCACGGTGCCAAAGTAGGTATGGATCGACTTGAAAAAGCCATGAGAACCGGCGACTTACAGGTCCTGCTATTTGGAGAAAAAGTCGATATTTCACCTTACCTGAATGCTGCCATGAAAAAGGTAGCGCCTGTTGCTCTTACAGCCATGCGCCAATCCATGCGTGACGAAAGCATTAATGCGGACTTGGTATTGATCGCCGGAGGTGGAGCCTTGGCTTATAAGGAAGCGGCCAAGGAGATTTTTTCACGAAGCAAGATTATCGTACCAGAACAGTCTGTTTTGGCGAACGTCCGAGGCTTCTGGTTTTATGGGGCGTGATCATGAGAGTCGTCGTCAACATTCCCCCAGGGAGCCACCCTGAACTGCTCAAAGAATTAGAAAAGACGCCGCCACGGGAACGCGCTGAGCGTCTGAGGATGCTGGCCACCTTTGGCTTAATTCACATGAGCCAACCCAATTTATCCACTACATCTGCACCGGTGGATGGCCATGCACCAGATGATGAAGTGACTTCTATGAGTACAGCGCCAGAACCCAAAGCAGAATCACGCAAACAATCATTAAAATCAAAACTAGGGCTGGGCTTATAACATGGCGTTATCAGTTAGCTGGCTCGATGCCAGGTTAAATAAAGAAGCAAAAGAAACCGTAGTAAAAGCTGACCGAGATGGACTAAGTGCTCGGGTCTCGCCCAAGGGCAAAATTGTTTTTCAGTTTCGTTATCGGTTCGATGGCAAGCAACAGCGGGTAGACATAGGTACTTACCCACTTATGAAGCTTGCTGAAGCCAGGAATGAGCTGGATAGGTTAAGGGCAGTACTTGATCAGGGCCGAAACCCTAAGCTCTACCTACAGCAGGAACGGGCCAAGTATTCTGCCAACCAAAGCTTCGAATCGATTTTTCGAGACTGGATAGACTCTGCCGGTAAGCAAGGGCTAAAGGAGAAAACGTGGCACTTCCAAAAACGCAGCAGTGAAATATATTTGCTACCCCGACTTGGCAAGTACCCATTAACTGACATCAATGAATTGTCCTTGCGAAACTGTCTTCGTGAGGTTTCGGAGTCGTCCCCTTCAAACACAGAGCGCCTAGTGTCTGTGCTGCATAAGTTCTATGACTGGCTGATTGATGAACAAATTTTGGAAATTAACGCTGCCGCTGGGATCACAGCAAAAAAGGTTGGCGGTAAGAAAGGCAAACGAACTCGGGTGCTAAATGACAACGAGATCAGGATACTTTGGCGCTATTTGCACGAGTCAAAAATCACTGAGAAGAACCGCATTTATATAAAATTGCTTCTGCTATTGGGCGGTCGCAAGGGCGAACTCATTCAAGCTGAAAAGCATCACTTTGACTTACAATCTGCAATGTGGACAGTGCCCATAGAGATCCGCAAACAAGGTGAGAAAATAGGAGCGCCGATCATGCGGCCATTAATCAAACCAGCTATCGAGCTGATTGAACTGGCGATGCAGATGAGTAAATCAACTTACTTGTTTCCCGCGAACGGACAAGAAGAACTTGCCACAAATGGCTTTGATACCACTATTCCTAACAATGTGAAAATCTGGGCTCGCAGGTCGCTTGGTATTGAGATGGAACACTGGTCTATGCATGATCTTCGAAGAACGATGCGAACGCGAATGTCGGCAATCACGACGCAAGAAGTTGCCGAGTTGATGATTGGCCACAGCAAAAAAGGGTTGGATGCTATCTACAACCAATATCAGTACCTGGATGAAATGCGTCATGCTTACGACGTTTGGTATCAACAACTAGAAACCATCATCGAGCCGACAGGCTTTCCATTCAACTGGCGTTTCGGACAGTAAAATAAAAGAAAGAGGCTCAGTCCTCTTTCTTCTCATACTCCTCCAAGTCTTCAATGTGCCACAGCTTGTTTCGTGTATTTCGGTTGATACGAGGTTGCGGCAAGCTGCCATCTTTTATTCTTCGCCAGAGCGTCGTATAGCTAATGTGGTAACGAGCCATCACTTCGTAAGATGTTAGAAAAGGGGTTATCTGGTGCGCTACGGCTGTCATCTGCATTCTCCTGAAAATCAATGTAAAGCTATCATCGCCTGATTCATCACTTGTTGATGGTCAGAAAGATGCATGATTTGTTCAGAAGATCAGGCCCATACAAATGAACTTTTAGGACAGCAAGAAAGCAACCGGTAACCAACTCAACCGGCAAACAATTAGAGATAATCGCGAACGTCTTACCATCATTTCTCGATTTTTGGCATAAAAAATATAGGCAAGTTTTGGCTAAAACCCAGTAGGCACAAGGCCTACAGCTAGGTTTGTGTCATGGAATTTGGCTAAAAACGGTAAATATGGCGATTTGTACTCAAGTTTGTACACACTTTCCGAGGTTACGCTTGAACATCATTGAAAAGCAAAGAAACGAGAAAAAGACAAAAAGCCTTTAAATTCAGTACGTAGAGATGTGATTGTGGTGTGCAATGAAAGGTGGTTTTAAGCGTTGAAAGGCTGGGCGGCATCAGGGTGCGATATGATTGCAAAAGTCCTTCGCTTGCTAATTTCGTTGATAATATTCTGGTCTGCCATTAATAAGTTCTTTTAGTTTGATGCCAAGTTACATGCATAACATTGAGTGTATGCAAGGCAACCCGTTAAGTTGATCGTTATTAACTGGGCTTTGAGCAATTTAGTGTGAATAAATTGACAACAATTAACGCCATATAGCTAATTTTTTAATAGTGGCAATTGTAACAGGAGTCGGTATAAAAGTGTGCTATCTAACTCAAAAATATCTTGGCTTTATATGCAAAAGGAAGGAGTAACTAATTTTAAGGGCCAGCAACATGGTTACTGGCCCTGTAATTAACGCAATGTGCTACTGCGTTATTGAAATACTTGGTACCACCGACATACCTACTCGTAACTGCTTAAGCGCCGGCTGGTTTGCATCTAAGCTAATTTTAACCGGTAAACGCTGCACAATTTTGGTGAAGTTTCCCGTGGCGTTATGAGCACCAATGGCTGAGTAGCTCACGCCACTGGCAGGGCTTAGGCTATCAACATGGCCGCGTAAAATTTGCCCTGGTAGTGCATCTACTTTTATTTCAACTGCTTGCCCTACTTTTACATTAGCTAGCTGAGTTTCACGGTAGTTTGCACTAACAAACACTTTATCAAGCGGTACAACAACCAATAGCGGGCTGCCTGGGTTTACATATGCCCCTACACGCACCGATTTTTGGCCAACTATGCCATCAATAGGCGCAGTAATTTGGGTATACGATAACTTAAGCTCGGCATCTACTACACGTGCTTTAGCTTGTACAAGTACGGCTTTGGCTTTTTCGATATCGGCACGTAAAATTTCAATCTGCTGCTTTGCTGCTGCAAGACCTGCTTGGTTTTTATGCAAGTTTGCTTTTTGAATAGCCAGCTTTGCTTGTGCTTCTTCTCGTGCTTGCACAGTGCCTGAGCCATCGGTTGCTAAGTTGGTATAACGCTTTAAATTTAACTGCGCTAATTTAAGTGATGCAGTATCGGCCTCTACCGCAGCTTGCGCTTGTTGTACCAGCGAATCTTGATAAGTTAGCTTAGCTTGCAAGCTAGCTACACTAGCTTTAGCACTATTAGCTTGGGCTTTAGCGGAATCTAGGGCCACTACAAAATCGCGATTATCTATGGTGGCAATTAAATCGCCTTTTTGTACTCGCTGGTTATCTTTAATGAGTACTTGATCTACCGTGCCAGATACCTGAGGCGCCACAAAGGTAAAGTCGGCTTGCACGTAGGCATCGTCAGTTGTTTGAGTTGCACTTTGCGACTCAGGTTTATTAAGATAAATAATACTGCCTGCAACAACGGCAAGTATAGTTGCTGTAACGGTTAATTTAACTACTTTTGGTAAGGCCATAATATATTACTCAACGATTAAAATTTAAGATTTATTAAGATTCGGGGCTGGTACAAAGTTCATACATAGCGCCAGCGGAATTAATACAAGTGCTAACACACCAAGCACCAAGTAGGCATCACCTACCGACATCACTAACGATTGCTGGGCAATAACGCCACCTAATTGCTCATTAGGTATGGTGTTTGCCAATGAGTTACCGACCAGTGAGGCGCGATCTAATAGCATTTCGTTATGAAAATGACTGCGCACCGTTAATAGCTGCCCCACAACAGCCCCGCCAATAAGCGAGCCAAACACACGTAATGTGTTTATGGTTCCCGAAAAAAACGGCCCTTCGCTTGGGTCTAGTACACTGGTCATTAAAAATAAAATAGAGACCACTGCCATGGGCTGGCCAAATGCTTGCAACAGCTGCGCTGTGATAAATTGATCGCGATGCCATAAAGGCGTAATTTGTGCGCCGCTAAAACAGGCCAGCGCAATTAAAAATAATCCAATTGACATCACAATACGGGCGTCTACCCATTTTTTGTATAAAAGCAGTGCCACTACCGAGCCAAGTACAAGTTGTGGTAGCGCAATTAATAACCCTACTGGCGCTAGCTGTAGTGCTCTATAGCTATGCAAACTGGCTAAATGGGTTGAGGGCAACATTGAGCCCGACATCAACACCACTAGCAACATGGTAAGCAGTACAGAACCAATACCTAAATTGCGCCGGCCTAATAATTGCGGTCTCATAAATGGCGCTTTGTGCTGCCACTCGGTTAATACGTAGCAGCCAAATAAAATTAGCCCACCAAAAACACACACACTAATAAGCGATGAATTAAACCAATCTAAACGCACACCTTGATCAAGCGCGATGGCAATTAACGTCAAAGACGATACGCCGCACACTAGGCCTAACCAGTTTCCTTCTTTAAAGCGCGCATATTTAACGCCCTCTTTTGGTAACCCCCACGCAGTTAGTGAGCCCGCAATAATACAAAGCGGAATAACTTGCCAGTAAATCCAGCGCCAGTCCGATAACACATCAGCCCACTGCCCGCTTAGCCAAATAGCTAAGTTTGGGGCGAATGTAGCGGTCATCGCGTAAAGCGCTAAACCGTGTAAACGTATGTTAGGGGGTAAAAATTTAAGTGCAGCCATCATTAATATAGGAATGAGTGCGCCACTACTTACTCCTTGCACAAAACGCAGTGCAATTAATAAGTTTAAATCATGAATAAAAGGCAAAATAGCCGCAATAACACCACATATAGTCACCATAGAAATATGAAAGCGTCTAACCGATAACGTAATGGCAAACCACGAAGCAAAAGGCATAGCGATTAGCTCCCCAACGGTATAGGCGCTTGAAAGCCAAGAGGCATCATCTAAACTTGCCCCCATTACGCCCCTCACATCTGCTAATCCAAGTGCCCCTACTCGGTTATTTAAACCCGCCATCATAGCGGCAATAAAAATGCCTAATAACCCAGCCAGTGCTTGTTTTGATGGCCCTGCGGGCTTAGCAACAGGTGCTGCATTTTGTACAGGCACATTAATCGTGACTGCATTCATTACTCGCCCTCCGCCTTGGCTGACATTGGCGCAAGCGCACTTTCAGGTAGCGCGTCTGGGTTCCAGCCACCACCGAGAGATTTATACAAATTTACAACCGCAATCGAGGCATTGGTTGCACTGTTATTTAACTTAGTTTGGCTTGCTAATAAATTACGTTGCGCCGTTAAAACACTAAGGTAGTCGGCTGCCCCTTGCTGGTAGGCTCTTTCAACGGTTTGTAAAGCCTGCTTATTAAAGTCGTGAGCAATTTCAACTTTGTGATGGTGATTTTGCTGCGCAGCCCAACCATCTACTGCGTTATCAACTTCGTGCCACGCTTTTAGTACAGTTTGACGATACGTTAATGCCGCGTTTTTCTCGCGCTCTTTAGTAAGCTTAAGCTGTGACTTTAAGCGCCCACCCTGAAAAATAGGCAAATAAACATTTGGTCCCACTGAAAAAACACGTGAATCCCAGGTTGATAAATCACTCTGCGCATACCCTTCAACTCCTAATGAGCCCGTTAAAGTAATGCGTGGGTAAAAATTCGCTTCGGCCGCGCCAATAGCGGCAACAGCGCTGTGTAAGTTTGCTTGCGCTTGTAAAATATCTGGGCGGCGTTTCACAAACTCTGATGGAATAGCCGAAGGGATTTCGCTTGGCATAACAGGCGCAGCAATACGCTCGGCTAACAAAGTATTTAAGGCACGTGGTTTTTCACCTACTAGCAACGCAAGCGCGTTCATTAACACATTACGGCGCTGCGTTTGCTCTGGTAGCGCAGCATTAATTGTTGCCAGCTCTGCTTTTGCACTAATTGTTTCAAAACGTGTACTTACACCGTTTTTTTCGCGGCTTTGTGCAAGCTTTAACACACGCTCTGCAATGGTTTTGTTTTCGTGTGTTATGTTGAGCTGCGTTTGCGCACTGCGCAGTAAAAAATACGTTTTAGCCACCTCGCCAGCTAAGCTAACACGCGCGGCTTCACGCGCATACAAAGAGGCCTGCAGCATAGCGACGGCCCCTTCTTCAACACGTTTATTACGGCCCCATAAATCAAGTTCCCAGCTGGCATCAAAACCAAGCTGCCAAAAGTTATCAGGGTCTGAGGGCGCACCAAGTGCAACAAATTTACCATTCTCGCTCAGCCCTTCGCGCTTGTAGTCAAACCCAGCAGATACACTGGGTAAGCGGTCTGCCGATGCAATACCCAATGCCGCGCGGCTTTGGGCAATTCGGCTTGATGCTAACTGTAAATCAAGATTACCTAACTGTGCTTTGCGCTCTAGCTCCGTTAAAATAGGATCGTTTAAAATTGTCCACCAATTCCACGCCAATTCAGCATTACCGCGTTGTAGCTGAGTAAATTCGGGAGTTGGCTTTATAGCATCGTTGTTTATATTTGTATTAGGCTCTTCAAAGTTAGGACCCACTACACAACCCGACAAAGCCGCAGCTAATGTAAGCGCAATAGCTGAATGCCGCGAATAATTAAAAAGTCTTTTATTAAGACACTGATTAGCCATTTTTAAATCCTAAATTAATAACACAATTATTTATGTACTGTACCGCTCGGTTCGAGCGATAAGCAAAAAAAAGCTAAGCACGCTAATTGCTGCCTAGTCACACCTTAAATACATTTAAACAGGGTAATACCGATAGTTAACAGCTGCTAAAAACACCCTTAACTTAAAGCTCAAATTGAACTGTACCGCTCGGTTTGATATGCTAGGCGTAATTTAACATTATGTCAAGGTGAAATGTAATGACAAAAACGCTTACTAATGCCCAAAACACTCTGCCTCCAAGTGAATTAGAGCTTGGTGCAAAAGCACGAACGGTATTACACGCTGCACGTAAAATATTTTTAATTCATGGTTTTAATGGTGCAACCACCGACATGATCCAACGTGAGGCAGGCGTATCAAAATCGACGGTTTACGCTCACTTTGCAAATAAAGAAATTTTATTTTTAGCGGTCATTAAAAGCGAATGCGAAATATTTACAGCATCAATCGATAATATAACGTTTAAGCCAGGCAACTTAACAGAAAACTTACGCCGCCTTGGGCATGCTTATTTACAAATCGCTCTATCAGAGACAGCCATGGCTCTATACCGAATTGTTGTTGCTGAAGCCCCCCGCTTACCCGCCCTAGGTCATATGTTTTATAACTCTGGCCCGCGGGTGGTAAAAGACAAGGTCTCTAGTTATTTAAAAGCGGCAGTGGAATCTAAAGAGCTGGATTTTGAAGAATTAAACATTGAAGAAGCCACTAACCTATTTGTAGCCTTAATGCGCAGTGAGCTACATTTAATGTACTTAACTCACCCCGATCAGCCAGTGCTTAAAAAAGATATAGACCGCTGGGTAGAAGTAGCAATAAACTTTTTAGTGCGCTCTTACGGTACGGCTCACACTCAAAAGAACTAATTTTTAAATGTGTAATACTTTAAATAAATAGCATTTTAAAGCCACGCATTAATTTTAAACGTGGCTAAATTACCCTTAATGCCAATGCCCTAACAACGCATATTTTAATACATTATGCTAAACACTAATAAATATAAAAATAGCGCTATAGGTTTACCCCTTGCGCTCAATTTATGACAGGCATTGATACTGCACTGTTAGCTATATAATTAAAAAACCAAGCAGCGCAGCCGCTAACTTATTTAAACAAAGCTAAATATAGCGCCTTGAAAGATAATCTCGCTTAAGGTGCTCATTAGCCGTATTTAAACCAATTATATACACACTTTTTTTACGCTAAATTAACCCAAATCAGCTTACGCTTCTTGTGTAATAAAGTCGTAACGCATATCATTGCTAGATTGCACGGAGGATAAGTAGTTTGGTCATGAAAACCAGTAAGTTAAGTATTCGATTATTATGGTATATAACCCCGCTTGTTATATTACCCTTGTTGTTTTTAGGTGGTTTTACATTAACTAACGTAACCAACTCAACACAAAAGCAGGCTGATCTTATAATGAGTCGCTTTGTTGAGCAGCAACAGCAAAAGGTTTTCAACTACATAGACTCGTTTCATTCAACAGCAAAACTACTGTCTACCTCGCCTGTTTTAAACGATTTTTTATCAAACGACATTCATGCTGATGGCAGCTATACCCGCCGCTTAGGGGCACTAATGGATGTTTTTGCCAGTTATAGCGAAGCCTACCCAGATATAATTAGTATTAACTTAGTCTCGGCCAGTGGTAAAAGCGACGCGTATTATTCTAATAATTTAACAACCGCACCGCAGTCATACCCATTTTTTAAGCAAGTACTGCAAAGTAATTTGCGCCAACAACAATTTATGGTGCAAAACAACGACGGCACCACCAACTTATTTTTTGTACAGCGCGTACAAAGTGTTGATTACTATTTAAAACGCCCACAACAACTTGGCTTTATAGTATTGCAAGTTGAGCCTTCTATATTAAACACCAGTATTTTAGAGGCGCCTTATAACAACACCCTTAATTTACTGCTAACCAACGACGGGCAAATTTTATTTAGCTCAGACTACAGCTTACGCGGGCAATATATTACCGAGCACGAGCTTGAGCAGGTTCACGATTTAGCCGATGTAGGCACCCTTTCGACTATTGAGCTTTCGAGCATAGATAAAATAGAAAGAATGATATTTGCCGTACAAATGAGTGGCGGTTATTACTTTGTATCAACCATTCCAAAAGGCGTGCTTTATCAATCGGGTAAGGCAATTAGCTTAATCACAGGCTTAATTGTGATAATTTCGGTGATCACCCTGCCTATCCTTATTTTTGTGGTTGTGCGCAATTTACTGCTAAACCCAATTGAGCTTTTAGGGGCCGCCAGCCACCGTGTAGGTGATGGTGATTTATCGGTAAATTTACCTGCTCATACAAATGATGAAGTTGGGGTGTTGTTTAACGATTTTAATCACATGATCAACCAAATAAGACACTACCAAGAACAGCTAGAAGAATATAAACACCATCTAGAAGACAAAGTAGAAAGCCGTACTAAAGCGCTCGAAGCGATGAACAGCCAGCTTGAACTTGCCATAGCTCAAGCAGAGCAAGCAAACCAGCTTAAAAGCCGTTTTTTAGCAAATATGAGTCACGAGATTCGCACCCCACTTACAGCCATTATGGGCTTTACCGAGCAGTTATTAATTAACGATAAAGTGGTTAACGACAAACAGCATTTAAATACCATTTTACGCAACTCTAAACACTTATTAGAGCTAATAAACAACATACTCGATTTATCTAAAATAGAAGCAGAAAAGCTCGCTGTAGAGCAAGCACCACTTAATGTAGTGCAGCTGGTTCACGATATAGAATCAATTATTGAACCGCTAGCACACGAAAAACAACTGGCGTTTAGCATTCATTACGAGCTGCCATTACCGCGCACTATTTATAGTGATATGACGCGCTTAAAACAAATTTTGATAAACATAGCCAGCAATGCCGTAAAGTTTACCGAGCAAGGCAAGGTGTCAATTTGTGTGCACTATTTGCAAAGTAAGCAGCAGCTTGAATTTGTTGTTAAAGACACCGGTATTGGTATGTCTGAGCACCAAATAAAGCGTATATTTAAACCTTTTGAACAAGCTGATGCCACCACCACGCGCCGCTTTGGAGGCACAGGATTAGGTTTATGTATTTCTAAAAACTTAGCGCAATTATTGGGTGGTGATGTTACTTTAAAAAGCGAAATTGGCATAGGCAGTCGCTTTGCTATTACCGTTGATTGCCATATTAACGAGCCTAAACAGTCACTAGAGCTTTTAACTGAGCAAGCACAGCTTATTCCAGAAAAAGACCCTTTCTTGTCGTTTGCCACTTCTAGTTTTGATGCCAACATATTAGTTGCCGAAGATAACCCCGATAACCAGCTACTTATAAAACTGCTTTTACAAACCTGGGGCCTAGAGCCAGATATGGCTAACAATGGTGCACAAGCAGTAGAAATGGCGTTAGTAAACGACTACCAGCTAATTATTATGGATATGCAAATGCCTGTAATGGGCGGCCTTGAGGCAACTAAAATGCTACGTCATGCAGCCTACGATGGGCCCATTATCGCGCTTACTGCCAACGTAATGAACCATGATATAGACACATACATTGAGGCAGGTTGCGATAAAGCGCTGGCAAAACCCATTGATAAAGACGCGCTTGAAAACGTGCTAGTCAGTTACTTAAATCTTGAAAAAGATAATCAGAACAAGTGGGATAGTTTACTAAAAAGTGAAAAGTTTCAACAAATTAACGATAACTATGTGGCTAACCTGCCAAGTTACTTACAAAAGGTAAACAGCTTAAAAGCCAGTAACGATGCAGAGGCGCTTCGAAGCGTAGCTCATAGCTTAAAAGGCAGTGCTGGTTGCTTTAATTTTGACGATATTTACCACAGTGCAGCGCTACTAGAAGAAAACCTGCTTAGTAATGACCAAGCGCAGCGCCCCACATTAATTGTAAATTTAATTAATGCTATTGAGCAAACCATAGCTAAAAGTAAAGTAACAGCCTAAAAATACGCGTTTTACTTTAAACGTTTATTTAGCGCTTAATTTAACCCTTTAACTAAACCCTAAGTTAAGCGCCATACCCATTAGTATGGCGTCTTCATAGCCATTTTTAGAGGGCTCATCGCTTGGGTAATAGTTTTTACGTACCGACATTTGCGTAAAGCCAGCATGTTCGTAAAGCGTTATTGCACGCGCGTTTGATTCGCGTACTTCTAAAAAAAGGTTTTCAGCATTTTGCTGCTCGCCATATTCAATAAACTGGCTAAGTAACTGCCTTGCAATGCCTTTACCTTGCTCACTGGGCGTTACACATATATCCATAAGGGTAAAGTCAGGCCCTGCCTTTTCACCTATATAAAAACCTACCAGGGTGTTTTCATCAAACGCCGCTAAATTAAAGTAACGGCCGCCCATGCAAGAGCTCATTGTTTTAAGAGACCAAGGATGAGAGTGGCAGGCTGTTTCAATAGCCATTAATTGTGCTATTGCGCTTTCGTTTACAGGTTTAAAGTTTATCAAGGTGTGTGCTCATTAAAGCCCATAAAGCGCGCTTATCAGAAGCACTGAGCTGTGAGGTTGGTAGTGTAAGCTTATCGTCGGCTAACTGTATGTCTGCCCCTTTTAAAACATGATTAATTGTTAAAGAAGGTGCACTAAAACGTATATCACTTAATAACTGCTTGCTCAGCGCTAAAGGCTCAGCTGGAGTGCTTTGTGAAACGGCTAAAGTAGGATCAGTATTTTTAGGACGATAATGCTGATTTAGTTCAAGGTTTTCTATACCAAAAATAGCTGCGTAACGTGGATGCATAACAACTCAGTAGATTAAACACTAGAACAATATATGAAGTAATAAAAACGATGTAAAGAAGAAATGGCAGGGGCGGAGAGATTCGAACTCCCAACCGTCGGTTTTGGAGACCGCTGTTCTACCAATTGGAACTACGCCCCTGCAATGTCGACGAATTATAGAGACCTTTTAGAAAAGGTAAAGTAAAAAATTAACTTTTTAGTTTAACTGCTTTTAAATTATACAAAACGCTGAATTAGCAAGCTAAATAGCGCTGTAAAGCCACTTTAGCTTTAGCAGCACTCACCTTTAAAAAAATAAATGCTGCTCAGCTTAGCGTAATTAAAACTGCAGTATGTGCTTTAAAAACGTACGAGCTTAATAACCGCGGTACTGTTTTTACCTACGCTTAGCCCAAACGCTATGCTGTAAATTTCTTCTTAAGTGTTAAATACTTTAGCTAGCATGGTGTATTTACACTTGCTGCTAGTTATTTTTATAGCGATTTAGCTTGGTGGAGTCGCTGTATACATAAACAAATCAATAACATTGGCAGCATTTATGATACAATTTAGCGTCTAGGGGATCCGCGTTATACCAATCGTGTTAAGTTATTAGTCGCTTATAGCGACAGATAAATAGAGCGGTTACAAGGCATTAATTTTTACATGTAGTTGCTCTACCTGAGAAATTTATAACGCTGTTAGCGCTTTATTTAGCTCGCTAGAAAGGCTAAGTATTTAAGTCGATTGGTATTACCACCTAATTGCATATTTCATCATGTATCTTACTTACGCGGGTCATTCACAATGCAAATATGGAGGAGCTTTACTATTAGCAGTTGCTGGTAGTTCACGCCGTGTTATATGAAGTTTAAATCAAAAAAATACAGTATCGATTCAACCGATTACCAAGTAGGACAAGATAACGTTAGCAAATGGGGCATGGATATTCATACTAATGTATTTTCTGTTTCTATTGGCCTATCTCTACTTTTTATAATTACTCTACTTGCACTCTCACCTAACGAAGCTAAAGAGGCGATTAACTCAATAAAAAATGCCGCACTAACTAATTTTGACTACGTATTTATGTGGGGCGCCAATATATTACTGCTGTTTGCAGTAGGTATTGCCGCTTCACCGCTGGGGAAAATTCGCCTTGGCGGCGATAAAGCAACTACAGACTATTCAACCTTATCGTGGGTATCTATGCTCTTTGCTGCAGGCATGGGTATAGGCCTTATTTTTTGGGGTGTGGCAGAGCCCACCGCCTTTTACACCGACTGGTTTGGCACGCCTCTCAATGCAGAGGCCTTTACCGAGCAAGGCCGAGAAATAGCTTTAGGGGCAACTGTATTCCATTGGGGTCTGCACGCGTGGGCAATTTACGGTATGACCGCTTTGTGCCTAGCCTATTTTGTTTATAACAAAGGCTTACCGCTTTCTATGCGCTCAATATTTTATCCGCTTTTAGGAGATAGAGTATGGGGCAAGTTAGGTGATGTTATCGATGTAATGGCGGTATTAGTAACCCTTTTTGGTCTTGCTACGTCGTTAGGCTTAGGCGGGGCACAAGCAGCCAGTGGTATTAGCCACGTACTCGGTTTTAAAAGCTCTTTATTATTACAACAAGGCATTATTTTATTAATTATGAGCTTGGCTATCCTCTCTATTGTGCGCGGTATGGACGGTGGCGTTAAACTCCTGAGTAATATAAATATGGGCATAGCCTTTGTGTTTCTGGGTTTAGTGTTTATTTTAAACTTTACCACGGTACTTGATTCTGCATACACTGCAGTAATAGGTTATGTTAAAAATATCATTCCTCTAAGCTACAGCACAGGCCGAGAAGATACGCAGTGGCTACATGGCTGGACTGTGTTTTATTGGGCGTGGTGGGTTGCATACGCACCTTGCTTTGGTATGTTTGTAGCGCGTATTTCAAAAGGGCGCACCATACGCGAGTTTTTAGTGTATGTATTACTCATTCCTACCCTTGTAACTACTGCTTGGATGTCGGTTTTTGGTGGTGTTGCGATTGATCAAATTATAAATGAAGTTGGGGTACTAGGCGCAAATCAAGGCATTACAGATGTAACGCTTAGCTTGTTTTATATGCTAGATGCTTATGCATTTGGTACGCTGCTTTCGCTTTTAGCTGTGGCGTTAATAATTATCTTTTTTGTTACCACCCTCGACTCCGGCTCTATTGTAATAGATAGCCTTACATCAGGCGGAAAACTAGAAGTACCTATAAAGCAAAAGCTAGTATGGGCCGTTATTGCCAGTATTATTGCTATGTTAATGCTGTGGATTGGTGGCACCGATTCAATTCAAGCATTGCAATACATTACTATTATTGCCGCCCTGCCCTTTACTATTATTTTAATTTTAGGCTGTATTAGCCTAGTTAAAGGGCTACTTACAGAAACCGAGCAACCTACGCCCGTTCCTGCAAAATAAACCCGCTTAGCCCACTTCACTTAATGAGTTTATTGGGCAAGAGCTAACGGTTTTTAGGCATAAAAAAAGTCCGTGTAAGCGGACTTTTTATTATTTAAATAACAAAACTATGTTTGCAATCTAAAAGGCATTAACCATTAGTAAAGACGGGTGTTATTCCCACTCAATAGTGGCCGGTGGTTTACCAGAAATATCGTAAACAACACGTGAGATACCGTCAATTTCGTTGATGATACGGTTAGAAACCACACCTAAAAACTCATACGGTAAATGTGACCAACGCGCCGTCATAAAGTCGATAGTTTCTACACAACGTAGTGATACAACCCAATCGTATTTACGTGCATCGCCCATAACCCCTACCGACTTAACAGGTAAGAATACAGTAAACGCTTGGCTTACTTTATGATAAAGCTCAGCTTTGTGTAGCTCTTCAATAAAGATAGCATCAGCACGACGTAGTAAATCACAGTACTCTTTTTTAATTTCGCCAAGTACACGTACACCTAAACCTGGCCCTGGGAACGGGTGGCGATAAAGCATGTCGTACGGTAAACCAAGCTCTAAACCAATTTTACGTACTTCATCTTTAAATAATTCACGTAATGGCTCAACTAAGCCCATTTTCATGTCATCTGGTAAGCCGCCCACGTTGTGGTGAGATTTAATTACGTGTGCTTTACCTGTGGCTGAAGCGGCTGATTCTATTACGTCTGGGTAAATAGTCCCTTGTCCTAACCACTTCGCATTTTTAAGCTTTTTAGCTTGCTCATCAAATACATTAATAAACGTATGGCCAATGGCTTTACGTTTTTCTTCTGGATCTGATTTGCCTGCAAGGTCAGCTAAAAATTGCTCCTCAGCGTCTACTTTAACAATGTTTAAGCCAAATTTATTACCAAACATGTCCATAACTTGCTGACCTTCGTTTAAACGAAGTAAGCCATTATCAACAAATACACATGTTAGGTTTTCGCCAATTGCACGGTGGATCAGCATTGCTACAACAGATGAATCAACACCTCCTGATAAGCCTAAAATAACTTCATCATCGCCAACGGTTTCTTTAATGCGCTCAATAGCATCATCAATAATTTTGGCAGGTGTCCATAGCTTTTCACATCCACAAATATCAATTGCAAAACGCTCTAATAAACGTTGCCCTTGATGAGTGTGCGTTACTTCTGGGTGAAATTGTACGCCGTAAAAACGTTTTTCTTCGTTAGACATAGCAGCATGCGGACACGTTGGTGTTTTAGCTGTGGTGCTAAAGCTTGCCGGCACTTCCATTACTTTGTCGCCGTGGCTCATCCACACGTCTAAAACGCCGTTGCCGCCATCGGTAATATGATCTTCAATTGCATCGAATAATGCACAGTTACCCACTTTTTCTACTTGTGCATAACCAAACTCTTTTTTATCTGAGCTGTGTACACTGCCGCCAAGTTGAGCTGCCATGGTTTGCATGCCGTAACAAATACCCAGCACTGGCACGCCAGCGTTAAACACGTATTCAGGTGCACGCGGGCTGTTCTCTAGTGTGGTTGACTCAGGGCCACCAGATAAAATAATACCTTGTGGATTAAATTCGCGAATTTGCTCTTCGGTCACATCCCATGCCCACAGCTCACAGTAAACGCCAATTTCGCGGATACGACGCGCGATTAATTGAGTGTATTGCGAACCAAAATCTAAAATTAGAATTCGTGAATCGTGAATATCTTTGCTCATGAAGGATCTCGTAAAGTAGATGCTAGATTCCACTAATTTGCTTAGTGGCTATAAAAGAGGGCTGGTAATTCCAGCCCCGTAATTTAAACGTGTTGTTTAACCTAAGCGGTAGTTAGGCGCTTCTTTGGTAATTTGCACATCGTGGACGTGCGACTCACCCATACCTGCAGATGTAACACGTACAAACTGCGGTTTAGTATTTAGCTCTTCAATGGTGGCACAACCCGTTAATCCCATTGCGCTACGAAGGCCACCCACTTGCTGATGAATAATCGTTGCAATTGGACCTTTATAAGCGACGCGACCTTCAATACCTTCAGGTACTAATTTGTCAGCTTGGTTAGATTTTTGGAAGTAACGATCTGACGAACCTTCTTTTTGATCCATCGCACCCAATGAGCCCATACCACGGTAAGATTTGTAGTAACGGCCTTGGTAAAGTTCAACTTCGCCTGGCGCTTCTTCTGTACCAGCAAGCATTGAGCCCACCATTACACACGATGCACCCGCAACCAATGCTTTAACAATATCGCCAGAAAAACGAATACCGCCATCAGCAATAACTGGAATGTCACGCCCTTGTAAGCCATCTACCGCATCAGAAATAGCCGTAATTTGTGGCACACCACAACCTGTAACAATCCGCGTAGTACAAATTGAACCTGGGCCAATACCTACTTTAACCGCATCCACACCTGCATCAGCAAGGGCAATTGCGCCTTCGGCTGTAGCCACGTTACCGGCAATAATTTGTAAATCTGGGTAAGTTTCACGAGTTTGAGAAACACGGTCAATAACACCTTGTGAGTGGCCGTGTGAAGTATCGATAAGTAAAACATCAACACCCGCCTCTACTAATGCAGCAATTCGCTCATCAGTACCTGCGCCAACACCAACTGCAGCACCTACACGTAAACGACCTAGCTCGTCTTTACATGCATGTGGTTTGTCTTGCGCTTTTTGGTAATCTTTTACGGTGATCATGCCTTTTAGTTTAAACGCATCATCAACCACTAAGATTTTTTCAATACGGTGTTCGTGCATTAAACCTAAAATTTCTTCGCGCGATGCGCCTTCTTGAACCGTTACCAGTTTGTCTTTTTTAGTCATAACGCTAGAAACTGGCTGTTCAAGCTTCGTTTCAAAACGCATGTCACGACCAGTAACAATACCTAGTAGGTTATTTTCGCTATCAGTAACCGGGAAACCCGAGAACCCTTTTTCTTGCGAAAGAAGCGTCGCATCTGCAATGGTTAAATCGGCAGACACAGTAACAGGGAATGACACAATACCTGCTTCGTAGGTTTTAACTTTACGTACGTTTCTCGCTTGTTCTTCAATGGTCATGTTTTTATGGATAAAACCAAGACCACCTTCCTGCGCGAGGGCAATAGCTAAACGAGCTTCTGTAACAGTATCCATAGATGCTGAAATAAGCGGCAAGTTAAGTTTGATACCACGCGTTAAGCGAGTTGAAATATTTGCCGTGTGTGGCAAAACAGTAGAATGACCAGGTACTAAAAGTACGTCATCAAAGGTAAGAGCTTCTTTAGCGATTCTAAGCATTTTGGCAACTTCTCACATGTGGATCTAAGATAAGGAATTGCGGCCAAATTTTAACAGCGTTGTGGGCATTCGTAAATAATATTTCGCAAATATTTATGATAAACTTGCCTTATAACTTGCCTCATAATAGTTTTAGGTTGTTTTTTATGTTTTCGAAGCCTTCGCAAACGGTTTACACCGTATCGCGCCTTAACAGAGAGATTCGTACAGTTCTTGAGCAGGGCTTTGCATCGCTAATTTTAACAGGCGAAATTTCTAACTTCATTACCCCTGCTTCTGGGCACTGGTACTTTTCATTAAAAGATGAAAAAGCACAAATTAAAGCGGCTATGTGGCGCGGCAATAACCGCTCTCAAAGTTACCGCCCCGAAAACGGCGCACAAGTAACAGTAAGAGCCCGTGTTTCACTTTACGAACCACGCGGTGATTATCAGCTTATTGTTGAGCATATGGAACCTGCCGGTGAAGGCCAGCTTAAGCAAGAGTTTGATGCATTAAAAATGCGCCTAGCCGCTGAGGGGTTGTTTAGTTCGGCCTATAAAAAACCACTGCCGCAAAATATAAACCGTGTAGGTGTAATAACCTCAGCAACGGGCGCTGCTATAAAAGATATATTAACCGTACTTAAACGCCGCGCACCACAATTAGAAGTCATTATTTACCCAGCCATGGTGCAAGGCAAAGAAGCCCATGTGCACTTAATTAACCAAATACAGTTAGCCAATGCACGCAATGAGGTCGACGTACTTATTGTAGGGCGAGGCGGTGGCTCGTTAGAAGATTTATGGTGCTTTAACCATGAGCAGCTTGCGCGTGCTATTTATCAAAGTGAATTACCCATAGTCAGTGCGGTAGGCCACGAAATAGACACAACCATCAGTGACTACGTAGCCGATGTACGCGCAGCAACGCCTTCAGCAGCCGCTGAACTTGTCAGCCCTAACACGCAAGAGCTACATAGTAAGGTTATTGAGCTCATTAACCGTTTAAATAATGCCTTTAAACACGATATGGCCGATAAGCGCGCACTAGCAACACAGTTACAGCACCGGCTTAACTTGTGTCATCCGCGCAATCAACTTAATCAAAAAGCGCAGCGATTAGATGAGCTAACTATTGCCTTACAACAAGGCATGCGCAATCGCCTTTACCAACAAGAGCGCACGCTTAATAATTTAACCCCGCGTTTAATGCGTCAATCGCCTGATAAAAAGTTATCGCAGGCCAGCCATCAGCTTATGCAGATACAAACTCGGCTTGAACAAGCAATGCAGCACAAGTTGCAACACGCGCAAAATAGCTTAGCGCTGCAAGCGAGTAGGCTTGACTCGGTAAGCCCACTTAATGTTTTAGCGCGCGGTTACAGCATAACCAAAACCCAACAAGGCAAAGTGGTTAAATCGGTAGATCACATTAAAACGGGTGACGTGCTAATTACAGAGCTGGCCGATGGCGCTATAAAATCAACGGTGTTGTAAAGCTCTTTCAGTTAAAGCTCTGTGGCCATTAGTAAGGTTAGCTCGGTGTCGCTTGACGTTGAGGTTGTTCTTTTAAATTGCAACCAAAACTCTTGCTTCATTAACTTATCGTTTAGCTCTCGCCATTGGGTATGATCAAACGAGTCGTTATCAGTAGGTGCAGCAAGTTCAAATTTGCATACGGTGGTTTTACACGCTGCACTAACAATCTCTGGGATAGAGCTTAGATCAGAGGTAAGTAAAAAATCTTGTAAAGCTATTTCTGTTTGATAAGCCCACTCTTCATTACGTATTTGCTCATCAAATTGCGCTTGCAAAACGGCTTGTGCATCAGAGGGGTCACGTAGCTGCTGCGCCGCGTTTTTCATCAAGGCTTTTTGCGCTGCTAATTGCTGTTTAAGCTGCGATACTTGCTCTTCTAAAGGAAGCTCATCTAGCGGTTGTGGATCTGGTTTAGGGGGATTATCTTTTTGCTCTATACGAGCGCTTTGCTCAGGGGCTGCTGGTATAACACGCTTTGCTGTTGCTTCACTGCTTTTAACTGGCTGAACAAAAGGTGCCTGCTGCTTTGTATCAGCATGTTGTAACTTTGCGGGGTTTGCGTCACTTGAAGATAAATTAAAGTAGCTCCACGTTAAACCTACACCCGCAATAAATCCTATCCCTAGTGTTAATAAGCTATTTTTGTTCATTTTAATTCCTTTTAAAATTATTTTTATTTATACAGGCTGCTATTACAGCATGGCGCTGGTGTGTGATTCGTTTTCAGGCTCTGGAGTGGTTAAAAAGTTTTGGTTCATACTTTGCGCCGGACACGGACAATCCGGTCTGCCAATAATTTTAGCCGGTACGCCTACAGCGGTGGTATGTGGCGGTACCGCAGTTAAAACAACTGAACCTGCGCCAATACGTGCGCCCTCGCCTACTTCAATATTACCCAGCACTTTAGCGCCTGCACCAATAAGCACACCGGCTCTAATTTTAGGATGACGGTCGCCCTGCTCGTTACCCGTACCACCAAGCGTGACCGATTGCAGTATTGATACGTTATCTTCAATTACTGCAGTTTCACCAATAACAATACCGGTGGCGTGGTCAAACATTATCCCTTTACCAACCTGACACGCAGGGTGAATATCAACCCCAAACACTTCTGAGGTTCGGCTTTGAATAAAACGAGCAAGCTCTTTACGGTTTTGCTGCCACAAGCAGTTAGCTAAACGATGCGCTTGAATAGCATGAAACCCTTTTAAGTTTAAAATAACCGTAAGGTAGGTTTCGGCTGCTGGGTCTCTGTCTTTAACGGCTTTAATATCTTCGGCCACATAGGTAAGCATACGGTCGCACTTTACAAACGCTTGGTCAAACAACTCACGTATTGTAAAAGCCGATACAACAGCATCTGCCAACTTATTAGCAACAATAAAGCTTAACGCCGAACCTAAACACTCATGGTTTAAAATGCATGAATACACATGACTTGCTAAAAGTGGTTCGCGAGTTACAACTTCATTAGCTTCACTGCGAAGCTGTTGCCAAATTTCATGACGCATAATACTACACTGCCTTAAATTGATATAAAAAGAGCCTTTTCCTAAGTTTAACGGATTTAAAGCCTAAGGTGTTAACGCCTTAGTTATTTGTTCTGGTTATTAGGTATAACTAAGAGTAAAAAAATTATATGAGTGCTAAATCACTCACACACAAAGCATCTTTTCCTTTATCTTTTGCTTTATAAAGTAAATCGTCTGCTTCTTTGATTAAATACGCACAGGTAAAGTCACTACTGGGTGTAATAGTAGTGAGGCCTACACTCACTGTAAGGGTTTGGCTGGGTAATGAATGTTTATTTTCAATGTTTAACTGTTTTAATTTTTCTAAAATTTCGTTCAATACTAACAAGGCCTGATCTGAGTTTGTATTTCCATACACTAAAACAAATTCTTCACCACCAAAACGGGCACATAAATCACCTGGGCGTTTAGTAAATTCATTAAGTACTTTAGCCACCCTTTTTAAGCATGTATCGCCTTGTTGGTGGCCGTAAGTATCATTGAGTAATTTAAAATCATCTATATCAATAATAGCCAACGAAAGCGGCATACCTAAACGCTGACAACGATTCCACTCTTGCTCTAAAAAAGTATCAAAAAAGCCTCGGTTAGCAATATCAGTTAAGCCATCAATAGCGGCAAGTTTTTGTACTTGCTCTTCAGCCAGTTTACGCTCGGTAATATTTTGATGACTAATAGCGTAATACGCTTTACCGGTATGGCTAAACGACACTACTCGCATCATAAACCAACGTTTTTCATCTTCACTATGACATGGATATTCTAAATAAAAGTCGTCATTAGCCCCCGAAATAACTGATTTAATGCCGTTAAATGCCTTTAAACCAAAGCTATCTCCTTTTTTCGCAGCTTTTTCACACTCTGCTAAGTAATTTTGCTGCTCCCACATATCACAGCAGGCACAGTCGTTTTGCTCACCAAAGTTTTGCCAGCTTCGGTTTATATAAACTATGTCGCCGTTAGAATTAATAACCACTACTTGGTCGGGCGTGGTATCTAGTACCAACTTAAAAAACGCTTTATCGTCAATCACGAGCTTTCCATTTTAGCTTTGTTGTTAATCAGTATAATCAATAACAATTTTTTAACACAATATTGTTACTTTACTTCACGCTAGTTGCATAATTTATTAATGTGAAGTAATACTCCGTATGACAGCTAAGCAGTCTATAAAAAATATAAAAATTTTACTTTTACATTAAAAATCAGATACTAAAGCAGCATGACAGGGTTACTGTCATATGCCAAACTAGCTACTGGCATACTACTGACGGCGTAAAAAATAAAAACAAACGCTAAATTAGCATCATCAACTCAACAAGGATAACGATGATGAAAAACGATATATTGAATACAAAAAAGCTTGGTTATAAATTTTACTTTCAAGATGGCGACAATCAAATAGCCTGTTTTGGAAGCTACTTTACTGGTAAAGAAGAAGTATTTGTAAACGATGACCTATTTAGTAAAAAACGAACTATCTACTGTGCAAGCACGCACTCTTTTGCTTTTGAGGGTTCACAGTACCAAGTAAAATTTGACATGCTTAATATACTTACGGGGCGTCTGGAGTGCACTCTTTATAAAAATAGCAGTGTGATAGCCAAACAAGTTCAAAGTAGTCTTTCAGACGATCCTAAAAAGGCAGCATTTTTTCTTGCTGGCTGTACATTAGGTGGGGCGGTGTTTGGCTATACAACGGCAACAATTGTTGAACTATTTGTAGGGAAGCTTTAACGTGCAATTAAATCCTACAACAGTTAAATCGCTTAGAAGTGAGTTAGATTGGACGCAGCAACAGCTCGCAGATGCCTGCGATGTAAGTTTGCGGACTATTCAACGGGTAGAAAAAGAAGGCGCCGCTTCTAAAGAAACCACTATGGCGCTTTGCGCGGTACTTGAAGTACGCCAAGGCGAGCTAATTAAACTTGATGAGCCTATAAATAATGACGTTAAAAGTACGCCAACTAAAAGCTTTTTAGCGGGGGTTGTTATTAGCTCCTTAATAAGCTTTGCTCTAGGCGCAGGCTCAGTGCTTTTAGCGACTAACTAATATTAAGCTTTAATAGCATTAATTAAATAAAAATGCCCCAGGCTATAAGCGCTGGGGCATTTTTTATATGTTAGAAAAAGAGATTAATTACTGAAACACTTTTTCAACTGCCATTACTTCAATGTTGTTAGCTGGAATAGCTAATTTATAATCGGCAATGACTTTATCCTCAGCAACAAGCGCTGCTGGTTTTTCTGTGTTGTAAACCATTGGCGATGTTTGCTCTGACACTAAACGTTTTTTCATGTCTTCGCCGTCACCGGTAATAAACACGTACTGTACGTTATCTGTTTGTAGATTATCTTTAATCACGCGATTAACATCAGCAAGCGTTAGCTTTTCAAGTTTACTTGTCACGTTTTTTACAAACGACTCTGTGTTATAAAATTCGCTATCAAGTGCATAACCTAATTGGCGGTTTTGACTTGCAACAAGCTGTGGTACGTAGTTAATTAAAAAGTTACGTGTTGCTTCAAAGTCTTTTTCGGTTAAGCCATTTTTAATAAGCTTATCCAGCTCAAACAACGCGGTACGTGTTGCAAAGTGTGCATCGTTATTAGAGCGCAGCGGGCGTAACCAAATTTGGAATATTTGCTCAGAACGTCCTAAGTTTGCATCAGGCTTAGTTTGAAACATGCCACGTGGGAAGTACTCAATGTAAGCGTAATCGCCATAGTTCATACCACGTGTTTGACGAATTCGCTCATACAGGTATGAGTTAGAACTACGGTGCTCACCAAAGTACGAACGCACCAGCCAAAGGGCTGTCCAATCTTCACTACTACGAATAGTATCAATTGGGAAACCAAATGATACCGCAGTAGATTGCGCCGACTTTTCTACAATCGTGGCATGGTGACCTTTAAGCTCTGGTGCATCAGGAATACTTAAACGGCTTTGCTCGCCTTTAGGTAAGGTTGCTAAATCGCTCATGATTTCTACTTTAAGCGCTTTTGGCACAGCGCCAATTAAACCCAGTGTTAGTTTAGATTGGGTAAGCTCTGTGTTGTAAAATGCTTTTACATCATCAAGCGTTAGTGCTTCTAAATCCGAAATATCCCCGTAATTGTAGCTTTCGTATGGGTGACCTTTGTAAAGTGCGCTGTAAAGCACTTCTTTACCTAGCTCTTCATCGTTAGAGGCTTTTAAGCCCGATTTAATACCGTCGATCATTTCTTTTTTAAGGCGCTTAAAGTCATCGTCTCTAAAGCCTGGGTTAAGTAACTGATCGCTTACAAGCGCATACCATGTGGCAGCGTTATCTTTATGAATACGCCCTTGGAATGACAGCATTTCTTTATCTATTTGATAACCAAAGCTGCCAGCAAGCGGATAAAGCGCTTTTTGTATGTCTTTGTAACTCGTACTTTGCGAGCCACCTTGAGCAAGCATAGCGGCGGTGAGCGCAGCAACCCCTTTTTTACCTTGCGGGTCTGCAGCAGCCCCTGTATTGAATAAAAAGTTTACATCAATCAGCGGCGAGCTATTCGTTTTATCAAGCACTTTAAATACGGGTGCCTCTGGCGCTTTATCATGCTTAGCTACTAATGCATTTAAGCTTGTTTCTTGTTCAAAGCCTGGCGCTTTATCAAGTGCCGACATAGTTACAGTAGTACGCGCGTCATCTACAAAATACTTATTAGCCACGGCTTTAATGTCTTGGGCTGTGATGTTGTCGGCCGATTTATAAAGCTGGTTGATAACCTCCGGGTCGCGCTCAAAATGCATATAACTTGCAAGTGTTGACGCAATCGCTTGCGACGAGTCTAAGCCGTTAATAAAGCTGTATTTAAGGTTAGACTTTAAATCACTTAGTTTTTGCTCATCAACAAGTTCGGTACGTGCTTTTGCGTAAGTGCGGTTAATAGCATCGCGTGCTTTTGCTAAATCATCTTCGTTTTCTACTTTTACAAACACATGCAGTAAGCCAGGATCTTTTGTCTCTGGATTGTAGGTAAACATTTGACTCGCTATTTGTTTATCAACAACTAGCTCTTGGTATAAATCGGAGTTATTAGAAAAATAAAGCTGTGAGATTAAATCAAGTGCGGCTCTGTCCTTTTTAGCAGGCTCCCATGCAGCCCCTTTGTAAGATACAAGCAACCAATGACCAGGCAAACCTTCGTTTTTCTCATGTACATATTTAGGCGCTTGTTGTGCAGGCTCGGCTTTTATATCGGCAACGTAATCGCCTTTTTCCCAGCCACCCCAATGTTTTTTAACCATAGCCATTGTGGCTTTAGGGTCAACATCGCCCACAATCACTAGCGATACATATTCAGGCTTATAAAACTTATCAAAAAATTCTTTACCATACGCCATTTGATCTGGCATGGCTTCTATATCTTCAAAAAAGCCCATGGTGGTATGTTTATAAGTGTGCGTGTCAAACGCTTCTTCGCGTACTGCGCTCAATAACTTACGAATTGGGCTGGCGTTATTTTTTAAATACTCCCCTTTAACCGTTAGCGCTTCGGTTCTAAATTGCTCTTCGGTGTAGGTTAAGTTTTGAAAAATATCGGCTTCAATTTCAAGTACTTTATCAAGGTGCTGCTTTGAGAAGTTTAAATGGTAGTTTGTGTAATCGTTAGTGGTGTAAGCACGGTTATCGACCCCTGCATTTTTAAATATGGCAGTGTATTCCTCTTGCGGAAATTTTTTAGAGCCTTTAAACATCATGTGCTCAAAAAAGTGAGCAAAACCGGTTTTACCTGCTTTTACTTCATTACGCGAGCCAACCGAGACCGGAATTTGCAGCGAGACGACATCGGGGTAATCGGTTTTAACAACCATTACGCGTAAGCCGTTATCAAGCTCTTCGATTAAGTACTCTTGCGAAAATACATGTTCGTCAGCTTTTGTTGTTTGCTGTTGTTGTGCCGCTTGGGTGTTTTCGCTTTGCTGTGTTGCGCAGCCTGTTAGTGCCAGCGATACCGCTAAGCTTGTTGCTAGTAATTTAAATTTCATTGTTGTCCCTTTTTAAATTGAGCAAATTTGTTATTAGGTTTAATACTAACTCGCTTAGATTATGCCCCAAAGCCACTAAATATAAGAGCCCAACGGCTATTTATAATGTAAACAACTGTGTCAATTCCCTATTTTAAAAACATTTAAGTATGAAAAAACCTCAAGTTGATTGAAAAACTTTCACTAAATAAATCTATCTAGACGTCTAAATGGCTGCTATATTAAATTACATACATTGGACTAAGCTGGAATGAGGATTATGGCTTTATCACTACAAGAAAAAATAGAAGACACCAATCAAGGTGTTTATCTTATTGGTACTACTCCACCTAAAATTGGTACTGATAAAGCGCAACTAAAAATCATTGCAGAAAAACTACTTGCTCGCTTACACGAAATTGAATACGACGGCGTGATAATTTACGACATTCAAGATGAAAGTAGCCGTACAGATAAAGCACGCCCATTTCCGTTTAAACAAACTGTAGACCCACGTGAATACAGCCACTTACTACGTAATTTATCTGCTCCAGATGTCATTACTTACAAAAGTGTGGCACAGCGTGGTGTAGAGGAGTTTAAAGGCTGGTTGGATGAAACTAAAAACGACTACGATTTAAAAAATGTCGTTTTAGTGGGTAGCCCCTCATCGGTAGGTGATATAAAACTAAGCTTGCCCGATGCCTATAAAACATTGGCAGAGCAAAGTGATGACTTCTTTTTAGGGGGCGTTACCATTGCTGAGCGACATTCAAGTAAGCGAAATGAGCACGAGCGCCTTATAGAAAAAACAGCACAAGGTTGTCAGTTTTTTATATCGCAAGCGGTTTACGACGCGCAAGCAACTATAGAGCTAATCACAAGTTACGCGCGTACCTGTAAAGCACAAGGTATTACACCAAAACGGATTATTTTAACGTTTACTCCATGCGGTGGCGATAAAACCTTAGAGTTTATGCAATGGTTGGGGATCTCAGTGCCAGAGGCCACTAAATGGCGCATGCTCGATGCAGACAATACCTTAAGTGAATCTGTACGTATTTGCCGAGAAAATCTCGACCTAATACTCAAAAGTTGTGCGCACCTAGATGTGCCACTGGGCTTAAATATTGAAAGCTTAACAAACCGTAAAGAAGAAATTGACGCATCAATAAACTTATACCGTTTATTAAAAGCCATTATGGAATTAAACCTAGCCGAAAAACAAATCGCTTAAAGCCTAATTATCCCCGTTTATAGCAAGCCTAATGGCTTGCTTTTTTGTTGCTATGTTTAAGTGTATTACTTTTATTATTATGCTTTTTTAGCCAATTTGTACGCTTGTTTATTTTTATACATTTGGTGATCGGCCAAATTTAATAACGTATCAAAAGGTTGCTTTTGTTTATTAGTAAAACTTTCGCCTATGCTGAGTGTCAGCGCGCATACGTTGTTTTCTAATAGTGCGTTTTTATACTCAATTTTTATTTTATCAATAATATGGCTAAGCTTACTTCTATCACTAATTTGCATCACAGCTACAAATTCATCGCCGCCTAAACGCCCTACTATATCAGCCTCTCTTAAATGTGTTTTTAAGGTATTTGCTAAGAGGATTAACGCTTGATCGCCTATTTCATGGCCATAAGTGTCGTTTAGTTTTTTAAAGTCGTTTACATCAATAAACAAGCAACACACATCAAAACCTAAACGCAGCGCTAAATTAAGTTTGTGTTGGGCAAGTAAGCTAAGTGCACGGCGATTATAAATATTGGTAAGCGGGTCAAGCATGGCTATTTCGCGCATTTGCTCAAAGCTATAAATAAGGGCTAAATCGTCTTCAATTAAATCACGAAGCTGCTCTATTAGCTCAAAATATTCATCGGTGTAACTGGTTTTTTTTGAATCTTTTAAACATAAGGTGCCAAATACTTCACCTTCAGGCCAGTGAATTGGCAAGCCTAGGTAGGATTCAACGCCATCTTCAATAACCTCGGGCATGGTATTCCACTGCGTATCGCTGCGGGTATCGCTAACATACAAAGTGTTGTTGTTTTCGGCTACATATTTACAAAATAAGGGAGTTTCGGGCGGGAGTATAGGGTTGGTTTCAAAGTGTGAGCCACCTTCATTAGCTCTAATAACTACACGATAACCTTTACTAGTAGCCTGAACTATATAACCAGAGGGGGCCGAAAAAAGCCCCGTAATAAGATCAATGGTTTTTTGCCATTTATGTAATGATATTTGGCCATCGACACCAGAAAACGCCCATTGATCTGTTTCAAACATAACTATACCTCAGCTATTTAGTGGCCTTAGTATAGCCAAATAAATATGTTTAAGGCTACTTTCTGCGGCGTTTACTTGGTGCTCTTTGCCCGGTAATGCGCTTTTTATCGCGATCTTTACGCGCTTTGTTGGTGTTTTTACGGTTATCTTTAGGGGGCTTGTTTAAATCAGGCTCGTAACCTTCTAGCCATTGTGGTGCTAAACGGGTATCCAGTAGCACTTCAATTTCTTCCAATAACCATTGCTCGTCAATACTTACCAGCGACATGGCAAGGCCTTGCTCGCCAGCGCGCCCCGTACGGCCAATTCGGTGTACGTAATCTTCTGCTATGTAAGGTAGCTCAAAGTTTATTACGTATTTAAGCGCTGGAATATCTAAACCGCGGGCAGCTACATCGGTGGCAACTAAAACCCGCGTTGTGCCTTCTTTAAAGTTTTGTAATGCACGGTCGCGTGCACCTTGCGATTTATCGCCATGGATAGACTCAGTTTTTAAGCCGTCTTTACACATTTCTTTGGCAAGTTTATCGGCCATTTGTTTGGTACGTGTAAATATAAGTACTTGGCGCCAGTTTTTCATGCCAATCATGTGTGATACAAGCTCACGCTTTCGCTCTTCATCTACTGCGTAAATAACTTGCTCTACTTCAACCGCGGCTGAGTTACGTTTATCAACTTCAATTAGCTCGGGGTTTTTAAGTAGCTTTTTACTCAGCTCAAACACGCTGTCATCGAATGTGGCTGAGAACAATAAGGTTTGGCGATCGCCTGGAATGTGGCGCAAAATACGTTTTATTTCATCAATAAAGCCCATATCCAGCATGCGGTCGGCTTCATCAAATACTAACGAATCAACACTTGAAAGCACCACACTGCCTTTAACAATATGATCAAGTAAACGCCCAGGCGTTGCGACTATCACTTGCGCCGTTTTAAGCGCTTTAATTTGCGGGCCAATACTTGCACCGCCATACGCTAAAGCGCCTTGAATATTTGTGCCTTGAGCGTATTTTTCAAAGCTTGCAAACACTTGCTGAGCAAGCTCACGCGTGGGCGTTAAAATAACCACTCGAGCTATGCCTGGCTCATCTTTTTTTGGTGTATTTAAAAGCTTATGTAGTAGTGGTAATACAAAGGCGGCTGTTTTACCTGTGCCTGTTTGCGCGCTGCCCATTACATCGCTGCCCGCTAATATGTGCGGAATAGTTTTAACCTGAATTGCGGTAGGCGTGGTGTAATTATTTTGCTCAATTGCGGTTAGTAATAACGAATCGAGTTTAAGAGATGAGAACGATGTGGCAGACATAAGCTTAGCTTTAAAATAACAAAGAGCACTATTGTACGCATATTACGGTACTGCGTAAATTAACCAGCTCATAAAAGTATTCAGCCTAGCTGCATTCGCTAATCAATAAAAAAGGCGCTAAATAACAATGCATTTAGCGCCTTTTTTATACCAATCCGCTTAATTAAGTGATCTATTTTGAGGACAGATAAACGTGTTGATAGCTAGGCAAAAAATTCGCTATTTAGTTGTTCTAAATGAGAATTTTTAACACAGATAGCAACACTTTTAGTCCCTAAAAATGATTAAGTATTATTGCGGGTTGGTATTATAATTTAATAACGTTTTAAACCGGTTTTAAGGTGGCTTTGCGCTCATTATAAAACGCGATTAAGTCATCAACCGTTGCTTGGCAGTATTCACGAATACCCGACACCACCATGTGCTTTTCACCAAAACCCACTTTTTCGCCGTTTTCTAGTAAATTAAAGCGCAAGGT
The DNA here is from genome assembly GCF_023161935.1 of Pseudoalteromonas sp. 2CM28B. NCBI lineage: Bacteria > Pseudomonadati > Pseudomonadota > Gammaproteobacteria > Alteromonadales > Pseudoalteromonadaceae > Pseudoalteromonas > Pseudoalteromonas sp. 2CM28B. The sequence continues at coordinate 426,703 of NZ_JALNTH010000001.1, read as the reverse complement.
AATTTTGCCGCGCTTACCCGTGTACTCAAAACTTGGCTCAGCAAACTCAAGCGTTGGCGTTTGAATATTAATGTTATCAAGGTTAATGATCATCGACTCGTAAATAACCATAGGGCGCGCTGGGTTAATCATTACATCTTGCTTACCCATTAGCGGAATAATTACGTGCGGAAATGCAGCACCAGAAAACTCAACATAGTTTTTTATTAAGCTATTAGTAAGTGTTGGGCATTTGCTGGTTTTACCTTCGCGTTTTACCTTTAAAATTACTTTGTCGCCGTTGGTTACATCAAACTCATCATCCCCTTCTGGGAAATTAAGTTTGGTGTTTTCATCAACCATACCGGCAAAGGTAAATTCCATTCGCTCACTTATACCGTAGCGGTCTAACACTAAAGAAAAAAGTAAGTCTCCTGGCGCGCAAAACTTTTTGGCATCTTTGTCATGAAGTGGGTTGTAATCATCGGCAACGCACTTTGCGAAACGACACCCTTGCTCACGAGAGATAGAAACATAATCAGCATGCTGCTGAAAGTAAGGACTTAACATAGATTGTTCACTGCTTAAACTGCTTATAACCTGCCCATACTACCAGAAAAAATTTAAAGAGAGGTCGAATCACTTACAAATTCATACAATTAACTTAAGAGTAAATGTTGCACACACCTGTTTTAGTTAGTAATTTAGGTACCAAACTAAATAAGGGACTAATTATTATGTTACGTGTTTTTGCAGTAATAAGCGTACTCACTACTTTGGCTGGATGTTCTAGCGTGACTTTTCATACCGATATAGATAACGATGTTTTATCTGAGGAAATTGGTACGTACGTTAAAAAACGAGATTTACAACAGTTTTATAGCGACCAAGAAGCACACGAAAGTGGCGCCACACTTTTAGGCCGAATAGAAGGCGAAAGCTGCAATGGCGACGGTAGAGGCGACAATAATATAAGCTACAATCGCTTAAAATCAAATGCTATAGATTTACTTAAAGCAGATGCAATGCGCAGAGGCGGTAACGCCTTTACTATAAATTCTTGTAGCGAAATCTCTGTATCGTATTGTGACCTGTCTGTTTTATGCAGCGGACAGGCCTACGACTATTAATAAATTATATATTAAGCGCAAAGCTCAGTAGTACGCGCTTTCCCGATTCAATTTTAGAAACACTATGCTCGTATTTGTCGGGTCTAAATAAATACACCCGGTTAAACCAATTAATAATGCATTTTGAGCATTTAAAAACCCCACCAGCTTTAGGTTTTACTAGTACAAAATTAAGTTTGTAGTAGCGCCCTTGCTGTACTGGATCTATATGGTTCATCACACTGTGATGTGTAGGGTAAGTAACTAGGTTTATTGAAAAGGCATTACTGCTAAATAAAGCTTTGTTTTTTACAGGTGCAATCATGCTGCCTCCTTTTAATTTACATGCAGCATTGTAGCATTTGCTAAGGCGCCACGGCTTGCGCTAAACAATATCAAAACGCGATGACATATAGCCAAACGGCCTGAAACAAAAAAGCCGAGCTTAATTAATAAGCTCGGCTTTTTATAAAGTATGACTAAAGATTATGCACTTGGGTATGTGCGGTACGCACGCTCAATATTTTTAGCCTGCTTTTTAGAAATGCCTAAATGAGCAAGCGCTACACGTAAACGCGCACGTGATAAGTCTGAGCCTAAAATTTCCATTGCATCAAGTACTGACGTTGAAGACGTTTTGCCCGTGATTGCTACAAATATTGGCTCTAAAAAGTCTTTAATTTTAAGTTCGTGGAATGTAGCAACTTCTTTTGCAATGGCAAAAATAGCTGGCTTATCAAAACTACGTAAACCTTCAAGCTGCCATACAAAAAACTGTAGCGCTTGGCGTATTACGTTTTCGTCAGCTTTGCCCGCCGTTAACAGTGCTGGGTCGTAAGTTGGAATACCGCCTACAAAATGTCCTGCTAAATCAACCATGTCCGAAAGCGTATTAATGCGCGTTTTAGCTTCTGGTAATACTTTAGCTAGCATTTCGCCATTAAACTTCCAATCAACAAAGCGCTGCACAAGCTCTTCGTCTGTTAGGTTTTCGCGGATCCACATGCCGTTTAACCAGCTTAGCTTATCAACATCAAATACTGGGCCGCCAAGTGATACACGCTTCATATCGAAGTGTTCAATCATCTCGTTAAGAGTGAATTTTTCACGCTCATCTGGCATTGACCAACCCATACGGCCTAAGTAGTTAAGCACGGCCTCTGGTAGGTAACCCATTTCTTTATAGTAATTAATAGAAGTTGGGTTTTTACGCTTAGAAAGCTTTGATTTATCTGGATTACGCAGTAGTGGTAAATGCCCTAGCACAGGTGCTTCCCAACCTAAATCTTCGTAAAGTTTTAATAGTTTAGGTGCTGAGTTAATCCACTCTTCGCCACGGAAAATATGGCTTATTTGCATGTGGTGGTCATCCACTACGTTTGCTAAAAAGTACGTAGGGAAACCATCGGCTTTTAATAGCACTTGCATGTCTACGTTTTCCCACGGGATTTCAATTTCGTCGCGTAGGTAGTCGTTAAATTTAAAAGTGCCTTCGCTTGGTATTTTCATACGTATAACGTAAGGCTTGCCTGCGGCTAGGTTTGCTTTAATTTCATCTTCGGTGTGGTTTAAGCCACGGCCGTCGTATTTAGGGCGCAGACCTTCTGCCATTTGCTCTTCACGCATTTGGTCAAGCTCTTCGCTGGTTGCAAAACAGTAAAATGCTTTACCTTGCTCAACTAATTGGTGTGCGTATTTTTTGTATAAATCGCTACGCTCTGATTGACGGTAAGGGCCAAATTCACCACCTACGTCAGGGCCATGATCCCACTCAAGACCTAACCAACGTAGGCTATCCATAATCGCTTGTTCTGACTCTGGCGTGCTACGAACTTGGTCTGTATCTTCAATTCGAAGCACAAACTCGCCGCCTTGTTGTTTAGCAAAACAGTAGTTAAATAAAGCAATATAAGCGGTGCCAAGATGCGGGTCACCTGTTGGAGATGGGGCAACACGAGTACGGATTGTCATGATAATGTCTCTTTTAATAAGTGAGATAAAAATTAAGGGGGTCGTTTAAGCCGCTACTTTGTTTAAGTAAGCAATAATATCGTTAGATTCGTATAGCCACTCTACTTGGCCATTTTTTTCTATACGAAGGCATGGCACTTTAATTTTGCCGCCTTGCTCTAACAGCTCTTGACGAAATTGTTGATTATTTTTTGCATCACGCGTTTCTATTTTTAAGCCTTCGCGCTTAATTGCACGGCGTACTTTTACGCAAAACGGGCATGCTTTAAATTGATAAAGTTTAAATTGTGAGGTTTGCTGATCAAGCTGCGCTTGCACATCGCTTGCACGCTTTTTACTGCGAGGAGTAAATACAAAATTAAAGAATAAAATTATACAACCTAAAAACCAACGAACGAATTTCATGTTTTGTGCCTGCCTACAACAATTTAAGGAGCCAGATTTTAGCACAAATTTACAATCAAAAAAGCTCAATACTATTATCGGTGGTCACTTCTTCATTTACCTCAAGCTCGCTATAAGCAGTCACTTTATTACGGCCGCTATTTTTAGAATGATACAGCGCCATATCGGCTTGGTTTACGATACTAGATACAGTATCAATACTTGCCAGCTCTAAAAAGCCAATACTAATTGTAAGCTGCCCAACTTGCGGAAAAGGATACTCAGCAATATTTGAGCGTAAACGGTTAAGTGCTATATGTGCTTGTGCCTCGGTTTTGGTTTGAAATAACACCGCAAACTCTTCGCCACCATACCTAAATACGTAGTCTTCTAGCCTAAAGTTATTTTTTAACAGCCGCGCCACAAGTAAAATAACCTCATCGCCTATTACATGGCCGTAGCTGTCGTTTACACGTTTAAAGTGATCGATATCTGCAATGGCTAAATACCATCGTCGCTTTTCGTTTGTATCATCACGGGGCAATAAAAAGCCTTTGCCTGAGACAATTTCGATCACTTTTTTATCAAAGGTTTGTCTATTTAAAAGCTCGGTTAAAGGGTCTAACCGCGATTTATGTAATAGCCCTAGCTGGTTGGCATAAATATTTAAAATATGCACGGCGAGCATTGTGGTGGTTTGCGCTAACTCTTTTGTGGTTTCTATTAGTAATATGCCAATTACTTTACCAAAGTAATACACTGGCACATACGTAGTTACTACACCTAAGGCACGGCTTACTCTTATTTTGTTTTGGGTTACTTTATTAAGCAGCGCTAAGGCTTCGTTAGACTCTAATACTTCAAGGCGGGTGTGCGAGTTTATAAGCGTAGGCGGTAATTGCGCACTAAAGTGTTTATTAATATAAATAGCAAAATTTTCAACTTCGAGTAGGTCGCCAATAATCTGCACTAATGATGCATCTAAATCACTTTCTTCTTCTTGCTGAGTTAGACTGATTATCCATTCGTGCCCGCAATTGTTTGCCTTCATTAGTTTGCCTAAACTGTTTTAACTTCAATCAGTTTAGACAAAATCATCAACTTTGCTAATTAATTAACCAATACTTTTGAATTAGGTCGCATTGAGCTATGTGGATTAAAGTTTGTTTTAGCTAAGCGCTATTAAATCGTAGCGCGAGCTTAGTAACTTAGTGAGCTCAATAACTACTGCGCTGTTATTTAATAACTTACATACAGCAGAGCCTCAAACAGCCTATGCTTTGCATTTATGCTTTGTATTTATGTTTTTGTACAACCAGTTATTCTAAACACAACATAGGCTCTGCCTTGCTTAAATACCGAATATACGGCCGCAACACGCGCTATTTAAAAAGCTAAAGCAAAACTAAGTCGTCTCTGTGTAGCACCACAGCGCCACTATCAAAGTCGAGTAGCTCGCCTATTTGCTCTGAATGAGCACCTTTAATTTTATTTACTTCAACTTGGTTAAAACGTGTTAACCCTCGTGCAATAACTTGGTTATTGGCGTCTATTAAATCTATTAAGTCGCCCCGCTCAAAACGGCCAAACGCATTGGTTATGCCTTTTGCCAGCAGGCTTGCCCCTTTGTTTTGTAGCGCCGAAATAGCCCCTTTATCAATCATAATTTGGCCGGTACTTTTAGGCCCAGCCATTAGCCATTTTTTACGGCCATCTTTTGGCGCAGTAAGTTTTAAAAACCGCGTACCGGGTAATTGCTCACTCATGCATTTTAAAATAACGTTGTTGCCAGCGCCTTTTGCAATAATAACCTCTACCCCTGCGCGCCTTGCTACGTCGGCGGCTTGTAGTTTTGTGGCCATACCACCGGTGCCTAAACTTGTACCGCTACCACCAGCCAGTTGGCGTAACTCATCGTTTATATGAGTGACTTCGTCAATCAGTTTTGCGTCGGTATTTGTGCGCGGATCGCTGGTAAATAAACCTTCTTGATCGGTAAGCAGTAATAGCTTGTTGGCATTAGCTAAAATAGCCACCAGCGCCGATAAATTATCGTTATCGCCTACTTTTATTTCAGCGGTTGCTACCGCGTCGTTTTCATTAATAATAGGCACCACATCGTGGCTTAATAACGCATTTAAGGTGTCGCGCGCATTTAAATAGCGTTCGCGGTCATCTACGTCGGCACGGGTAAGCAGCATTTGCCCTACGTTTATGCCATACAAGGCAAATAAGCTTTGCCAAATATGTATAAGCTGACCTTGCCCTACGGCTGCCAACATTTGTTTATCTATTAGGCCGCGGCCACAGGGTTTAATAAGTTGTTCGCGACCCGCAGCAACCGCGCCACTTGACACTAATATAACTTGGTGGCCTTGCTTTTTAAGTTCGCTACATTGGCGAACCAGCTCAACCATATGGGCTTTATCTAACTTATCGGTGCCGCCGGTTAGTACACTTGTACCAAGCTTAACAACAATTACCTGTTCCCTACGCATTATTATTTACTATTAAAATGAAAGATAAATAAACTTATACCAGCTCGGTATTTTTGAACAAGTTAAAATTATTCATGCTAGGATCGGCGTTAATTTAATTTGATAAAATTTCATTTATGCCAGCCAGTTTATGCCTAATTATTGCCACCTTTTTATGGGGTAGCTCCTTTATTGCACTTAAATATGCTATTGCCGTTTACGACCCTGCACTAGTTATATTTTTACGCATGCTAACCACCTTAGTTTTATCGCTTTGTTTATGGCGTTATGTAATTAGGTTTGAGTATTTAAAAGGCGATTGGAAGTACTTATTAGGTATGTCGCTCGCAGAGCCATGCTTGTACTTTTTATTTGAAGGCCACGCAATGGAATACACCTCGGCCTCTCAGGCGGGAGTTATTGTTTCGTGTTTGCCTATTATTGTGGCGTTGATGGCGTTTTTTATGCTTAAAGAGTATATAAGTAAAGCCATTGTGATTGGGTTTACCCTGTGTATTGGCGGCAGTATTTTACTTACTTTGCTTTCACCAAATACCGATCAGGCCCCTAATCCATTATTGGGTAACTTTTTAGAACTTATGGCCATGGTATGCGCGGCGTTTTACACCATTAGCATTAAGCACTTAGCCAATCGCTACTCGCCGTTAACGCTAATTGCTTTACAAGGCATAAGCGGCAGTGTGTTTTTTGCACCGTTTTTATTTTTTATCGACTTGCCAAGCGAAAACCAGCATGACCTAACCGCCCTTATGAGCATTTTGTATTTAGGCTCGTTTGTCACCTTAGGTGGCTATGGTATGTATAACTATGCAATTGGCAAAGTGTCGGTATTAACGGCTGCGGCTTATTCAAATTTAATTCCTATTTTTACGCTTATTTTATCGGCCATTATTTTGGGTGAAGTACTCGATTTTTGGCAATGGGTGAGTATATTTGTTGTTTTTGCAGGGGTGATGATAAGCCAACGACATCAAGAGCTGGTGGTAGACATACCGCTTAATGACGCTGGCGATGACCCTATCAACTCAGCCGATACAAGCCATCTTAAATCAGTACCCGATGCCAGCGAGTCAAAAGGGTAACAGGTTAATAAATAAAGGCCTGGGGTTTGTAAAAACGCCTGCTGGGATTGATGAATAACCTCAATCCCCTTCACTTTATAATGCTGTATTACGCCGCTTTGCAGCTGCAGCGTAAACGTTTCACCCACTTTAGTGTGTTTTAAAAATGCAAAGTGGGTATCGTTGTGACCCGCTATTAACGCACCGCCATGTTTATCTCCAAGCTTTGCCCCTGGCAAAAAGTGGCTTGGTGCAAATGCTAAATTACGACCACTTGCCCCAGCTAAAACGCTAAGCACTTTATTATGCACAGGCCAGTTAAGCTGCGCGGTTACAAAGCTGTCGGCGTAAAACCACGGTTTAACACGAGCGTGTGGCGTAATAAGCGCCTCTTGCCAGGCCTGCTCTATTAATACTTGGGCAAGCCATGCCTTAGCTTGCATATAAGCACCATGAGAAAACAGCCCCAGCCCAGCGATTAATAAGCCCGCACTTAGCCACTTATTCATTTAAGCCCTCGGTTTATTTTAACCGCGCCATAGCCAAGTAATAAAATGCAGCCCAGCAATATGTACAGTCGGCTTTGCCCATCAGTTTGTGGTAAACGCATAGCCAGTCCTTGCGGCGCTGCGTTCTTAGCCAGTGCCGTTTGCTTTGCAGGCTCGTTAATTTGAGTGTGTTCAATAGCTATAAAAGCAGTAAACGGGCTCAGTAGTTGATGTGTGAGTGCAAGCCCCTGCACCTCATTTTTAACTGACTGTCGGTCATTATACAAAAGCAACGATTTAATTTTTTGGCGCGCCCACAGCTTATCAATCCCTTTTGCGCTGGCGCTATTTTGTGCGCGTAGCTTTATATTTAAAGGGCCTTGAGCGGTTTGCCCACTAAGCGTAATTTGATTTGTATCATTTAGTTTTATAGCCACCATTATTGGCTCGCCAAAATATAAATCAGGCAAAGGTGATGGCCAAAAATCTAAACTGTGAGTGCTTTCATCGCGCAGTGCTAAATTAGTGATAGCGGGATGAGCAAGCTTATCAAATAATTGCTTCATTTTAGGCTGCACCTCATTTGTGCTGCCAATAAACGTAAATGACCCTTTACCTATATCTGCTGCGCGGCGCATAAAAAAGCTATTGGGGGCACTGCCAATGCCTACAGTAAATAAACGGCTATCACCCAATTTACGCTGAATATTTTTAAATAAGGCATCTTCGTTACTTACACTGCCATCCGTTAAAAACACCACTTGGCGTACAAAGTCTTCAAAACTGCTGCCATCAAGTACCGCATCAAGTGCACCTTGTATTTCGGTACCACCGTCGGCCTCTAGGCTATAAATAAAGCGCTCAGCGCGGCGTAAGTTAAAGTCACTAGCAATAAGGGGTTTATCGCTCATGGGGGTAACCACGTTATCAAAGCCAATAATGTTAAAACTGTCGTCGCTATCAAGCAAAGACAGCGCATAAAACAGGGCCTTTTTAGCTTGCTCCATAGATTGCCCGTGCATAGAGCCAGAGGTATCTACAACAAACACCATTTCGCGAGGTAGGCGCTGCGTTTGTGTAAAGTGATCTGCTGGCGGCATTAGCATAGCAAGCCCGTACCGGTCGCCGTTTTCAAACTGCTGGGTAAAAAATGCTGCTTGTGCGCTTTCTTTTTGCAGCGGTTTAAACTCAAGTACAAAGTCGCGATTGGCCCCCGTTTGCTCATTTAAAGCAACCGTATATTGCCCAAAGGCCGGATTTTGTACTTCTACACGATGAAATTTAGACGTTATATCTACAAGCTCTAAGCCTACATCTATATCAATATTTAAACTAAATTGGCTGTTTGGCGCCTCACTGTGCTGCGTTTTGCTATACACAGGGCTTAACCACCCCTGAGGAGCATGGGTTAGGCTAGTTTGCTCAGCTTCAATATTTGCGCTTATTGTGTGATAGCGCGGCGTAATAGTACTTGGGAAGCGAATAGCAAAAGTGCCATTGCTGTAATCAATGATCTCTTGGTATTCAAGCTCTATCACAATTTGCTCGCCAGGGCCTATATTTGCCACGTTAGTAATAAACATATTAACGCGCTGCTGGCGTACAAGTGCGGCTTGCTTGCCTGCATTTTTAGCTGCCTGATACTTTTTTTCGGCCTCTACTTTTTTATCTATTTGGCCTTTTATGACTCGCTCACCTATGTGCATCGTCATCGCATGTACGGCGCTTTCATCAGGTAGCGGAAACACATAACGCGCATTTACCGCAAACGGATTATCGTTTTGATAAGTTTGCTTAACAACCACGTGATTTATCAGCCCGGTTAGGGTCATGTTAGCATCGCTTTTTAATATAATTGCCGGCGCGACAGATGCGCCGCTGCTGTCAAAAAGTTCAAGCTTGGGCGACTGTGCACGGCTATTAAAACTAAGTAGAAGCACAGCCACTAAGAAAATAAAAATGCTTACTTTAGTAAGCATTTTGGTTGGGTTACTCAACATAAAATCACTCCATCGAACGCTTAACTTTACTCAAATAAAAGTGGCTTTAGTTACTTGCCGTTTGGCCATTTACTGGGTTTATTGAGCGGGTAGTCAGTGTTACGCGTCGATCAAAAAAGTTATCTTCTACGGTATTGCTGCGCGCTAATGTTTGTTGCTCGCCAAAAGCGTGCGCACTTAAACGTGTATGGCTAATACCGTGCTTTATAAGGTAACTTTGCACTGCGTTTACACGTTTTTTAGACAATAAAAGATTCGCTTGCTCATCACCGCGCTGATCGGCAAAGCCACTTAAATCTAATGCTAGTTGCGGCTGATTTTTTAACAGCACCACAAGCTGGTCTAACTGCGTAGCAAAGTGCGGGGCAATAGCACTTGAGCCGGTTTTAAATTGTACTGTCATGGCAAGTAAGTTATTTATTTGCGATTGTGTTAACTGCTCATTTTGATTAGTCAGTACATCTAACTGCTGCTCTAGCCTATTGTTTTGATTAAGTACCTGTTGGTAGTCGCTGGTTTTTTGCTGCATCACTGTTATTGCTCTCTGCTGCTGGGCAATTTTGTCATCAGCTACTTTTGAATCACCAATTAAGCCCCCGGCAAATGCGCCAATAAAAGCACCAATTGGCCCACCAACGACACCACCAATAATGGCGCCAGTACCTAAGCCGATGGCGGTTTCTTTATGTGCTTCTTTAGAAGGGGTGTTAGCGGCTGCTGCAAATGCAGGTGTACACACTGTGGCTACTAGCGTTAATGCGATTAATGTCTTCTTCATAATGTAATCCTTAAACTTGTTTTAATTTGTGATGTTTTGTTTTGATGGTTGTATTAAAACAGCTGCAAGTGGCAACAAAGGGGAGCAAAAATGGCAAACCGCTGAGCAATTGTGGCAAAAAAATGGCAATTGCCTTTTTAAGCGTACATAACTGAAAAACTTCGATATAGTGCGTTTTAAAATAAATAAGGGTGAGTAGAATGAAAAAAATAGCCATCATTGAAGATGAAACCGCCATCCGCGAAAACTATATTGAAATGCTTAGCGCCCAAGGTTATCAGGTAAGTGGTTTTGCTAACCGCGTCAGCGCAGAGATTGCATTTAAAGACGCCCTACCCGATTTAGCCATTGTTGATATTGGTTTAGGCCACGAAATAGACGGCGGTTTTTTGCTTTGCCAAACCTTGCGTACGCTTTCTAAAACACTGCCTATTATTTTTTTAACCGCCCGCGATAGTGAAATAGATACCGTGTGTGGCCTGCGTATGGGCGCCGATGACTACCTAACAAAAGATATTAGCTTAGCCCACTTGGCTGCCAGAATAGGCGCGCTATTTAGACGCATGGAAGCGCTTGAGCAACCCGCCGATGCCAATGCATTAATTACACGCGGCCAGTTAACGCTCGACACCCAGCGCATGCAAGTATTTTGGCAGCAGCAATTGGTTGATTTAACCGTGACCGAATTTTGGATGTTGCACTCACTTGCGCAGCGCCCAGGCCATGTAAAAAGCCGTAACGATTTAATGAGCGATGCAAAAATTTACGTAGACGACAGCACTATCACCTCGCATGTAAAACGCATTCGTAAAAAGTTTATCGCCCTTGATAACAACTTTGACTGCATAGATACGGTGTACGGCATGGGCTACAGGTGGGAACAACGCTAATGTTACGATTTGGCCTGCGCAGTAAATTTATATTACTGTCGTGTTTTTTGTTTTTACTGCCTTGGCTTGGCTACGAGTACGTGTGGGAAATGGAAAAATTTTTACGCCAAGGCCAAGAAAAAACCCTCGTAGGCACCACACGGGCGCTCGCCACCGCCCTGCATGAACGCCCAGCCCTTTTTGATGAGCAAACCAACTTTTTAGACCAGGTAGTAAAAGGGCGCGACTTATATGCGTACAATCTTAAAAACGCCATTCAACTCGATGGCAAACTGAGCGACTGGCAAAGCTATCAACCACTCTTTTGGCATTACGATAAACGCTATTTACAAAAAGCAGACAAGGAACATAAAGCTGAGGATTTATCGTTTGATCATATGGTTGGCAAGTTTGATAACTATTTATATGCCGTGTTTAAAGTAACTGACGATCACCTTGTATATCGTGCTAAAAATAGTTTAAGCATTACTAATAACGACCATTTAATAATTGGCCTAAAAAGCCCAGACGGAGATTTTAATACGTACATTATTGCCCCACGCCAAGATGGCTGGGTAAATGCGTTTGATGCTAATACCAAAACACCGTTTACAAAAATTCAGGGCTATTTTATACGCACTGAATCGGGATATAACGTAGAGCTGCGCTTTCCTATAAATATGCTTGGTAACAAGCTAGGCTTTGCCGTGGTCGATATTGACACAAAAAAAGCGCCGCTCGATTTTAAAACAATGTCGACCTCTAATTTAAATAACCCAAGCGATTTAGGCTCAGTATTGGTGCCCTCACCAGAAATTAACCGAATTTTAAAAGGTATGGGTCACAGTGGTAGCCGTATTTGGGTGGTTGATAATCATCATCGCGTATTAGCGCAGTCGGGCACAATTCAAAATGCCGATGGCGTATGGGCCGACGGTCTTAAAAACCAGCCGCCTAAAAATGCCTGGCAACGCTTTGAGCAAACGTATTTGCACCCACTTTATTATAAAATTTTAACTCGCCCCGAAAACGAATTTTTAGATACCCTGCACGATGTTGCCTCAATGCAGGGCACGCATTTAGCTAAGGCACTAAAGGGGCAACCAGCGTCGTCTTGGCGGTTAACCCCCGACAGTAAAGCCGTTATTTTATCGGCGGCTTACCCTATTTGGATAGAAGATAAAGTGATTGGCGCAGTAATCGCCGAGGAAACCACTAACGGTGTTCGCACCCTGCGTAATAAATCGCTGGAAAAGCTTTTTAACGTTATTTTAGCGGTGATGCTAATTGGCACCGTTACGTTGTTCTTTTTTGCCTCGCGTATTTCGAGCCGCATTAGGCGACTGCGCGACACCGCAGAGCAAGCCATTGATGCCCAAGGGCGCATTACCGGCAGTATTAATTACAGCGACTCAAACGATGAAATTGGCGACCTTTCACGAAGTTTTGCCAATATTGTTGGCCGCTTAGGCGGGTACACGAATTATTTAGAAAATATGTCATCGCGGTTATCTCATGAGCTACGTACACCGGTGGCTGTGGTTCGCTCTTCTTTAGAAAACCTACAAAGCTTGGAGCAAAATGAGCTTAGCCAAAAATACCTAGAGCGAGCAAGTGAAGGGGTTGAGCGCTTAGGTAAAATAATAACCACCATGAGCGAAGCCACGCGCCTTGAACAAAGCATTCAAAGCAACGAGAGCGAGCCGTTTGATTTACAAAAAGTAATTAATGGCTGTATGCAAGGCTACCAGCTCACTTACCCTGAGCAGTTATTTGAGCTTGATGTATGCCAAAGCCCTTTACCTATGCAAGGTGCTCCCGAATTTATAGCTCAGCTACTTGATAAGCTTATTAATAATGCGCTGGAATTTAGTGAAGCAAATACAGCTATTAATGTAGGTCTTAAGCAGAGCGAAAATAAAGCAATATTAACAGTGAGTAATACAGGCCCCGCCCTGCCTGAAGGGCTAACTGAGCATATTTTTGATTCTATGGTGTCGGTGCGTAGCCAGCAAATGCAGCAACAACCGCACTTAGGCTTGGGACTTTATATTGTAAGGCTGGTGTGTGATTACCATAAAGGCAGTGTCACTGCACAAAACAACGAGCGCGGTAATGGCGTGGTGTTTAAAGTAACCCTGCCTTTACAAAGCTAAGCTGTGCATAAAGTGGCGCCCTACTTAGTCGCCCTTATTTTTTGCACATCGATTACAATTTACTACAACTTAAAATGTAACTATTCACTTTTAATTCAGTCAAACGGCCATACCCTGAACGCTAATTAAGGAGAATAGATCATGAACAACCCACTTGAGCGTGAAGAGATCGAATTTATTTTTGATCTATACAGGCCCCAAGAGCAAGCACCTAGCTTGCCTTCAGAGCCTGCCACCTCTACATATAAAAACTTACGACAGCCAGAACAAGTTAAAAACGAAGGCGTGTCTGAATATCTCAGCTAGGGTATTGCCTATTGCGTTGCTTGCTCGTTTTGTAAAAACGCTTTAATGCAGTTTATTTCTGCCAGTTTTACCTCTTCGCCTATTTCTGGGCCTTTTTTGCCATTTTTAAGTGCAGTTTGCACTACCTGCTTTTTATCCATTTTTTGTAATTCATTAAAAATTGCACGCAGCTTAGCCCCTTGCGGATAGGGCTTATTTACGAGCGTTTCTCCGCGCCCTTGCGCATCACATTGGCATGCTTGGGTAAACGCAATAAATCGCTCTGGGTGCACTAAAGCATTTAAATTAGTAACAATTAATTTATGAATCGTTTGTGGTCTTAATTGCTCAAGCGTATGGCATAAGGTGTGATTATCACTGGTGAGTACGCCAATATCGCGAAAACGATTAGGCACTTTTAAACGCTCACAAAACTTTTCTACTACGGCTACCCCTTCGCGTTCATGACCGCGTAAATTACCGCGTTTTTTAAAGCTCAAGGCCTTACCAAAATCATGAGTGAGTGCCGCAAACCGTGTTTCTAAATTAAAGTTTAAATCGGCAGCGCGCCTAAGTACCAACATAGTATGAACAAACACATCACCTTCGGGGTGGTGGTTTGCAGGTTGCGGCACCCCTTGCATACTCTCTATTTCAGGGAAAATACCTAAGCCATGTAATGCTTGAAAATACAGTTCAGGGTGTTTTTCACCCAGCGCTTTTTCGGTTTCGAGCCATACGCGCTCGGGCACTAAATGATTAAGCTCACCTTTGTTTTTAAGCTCGCGCATTAATGCATAAGTACTTGGGTGAATACGCCATTCGCTTCCGTAGCGTGCTAAAAAACGCGCTATGCGTAATACCCTTACCGGGTCCTCTACAAAGGCTTCTGTGGTGTGGCGCAGTATTTTATTGTGTAAATCGCTTTGGCCATTGAAAGGGTCAATAACGGTGCCGTTTTCATCAAGTGCCATTGAGTTTATGGTTAAATCGCGCCGTGCTAAATCTTCTTCAAGGGTGACATTAGGGCTGGCATCTACCACAAAGCCGGTATAGCCTTTACCGCTTTTTCGCTCGGTGCGGCCCAAGGCGTATTCTTCTTTTGTTTTTGGGTGTAAATAAACCGGAAAATCACTTCCTATAGGCACAAAACCAAGCGACTCCATAGTTTGGGGTGTTTCGCCTATAACAACATAGTCGTTATCTTTTGATGCTATATTAAGTAGCTGGTCGCGTACCGCGCCACCAACAAGGTAAACTTGCTTAAGGTTGTGTTTCACTGTTTATCCTAATCACACTGGGTGGTTATTTGTTGTCGATCATACCATTAAAATCACCATAGTTTGCCAAGCTTAAGTAAGCTCATTACAATAGCGCTTTATTTTAAGCCATAGCCTTATACTCAATGAAAAATCATTCATCAAAAAAAGAACTTATGCTACTGCCTATATTACTTGTGGTTATTGTAATGTGCGTGGCGGGTCACTTTTTACTACAGGCTAACTTTCAAGATAGCAACATGGTTGAATACATGTTGGCAGCGCTGCCCTTTGCGATGTTTGGCCTAGTTATTGTGGCATTTAAAATGGCAGCTAAAAGCGAAGCCAATGAGCAAAGCGAGCAAGACTCTTAATTTTACTGTTAAAGAATATAATAGCCAAACCAATCTGGTTTTATTGGTTGAGCATGCCCACTTGGCGTAAGCTTAATATTTAGTTGGCTGTCGAGCAGGTCTATAGCAAAGCAGTCATCTACATCATGTAAATCATCTTTATGAATATGGCTAAGGCCTGCAAGCAAATCGCTTTTAGCGCGCTCCTTGGCCTCTGCAGCACTACTGGCAACATACAATGCAAAGTCGTGTTGCTCAGCCATAGAGTCACTTCTGTAAGCCCCTAAATTAACAAAATACAGCTGCTTATTTTGCTCAACGTAGGTATCAACGACTTCTACTTTATAACCGTCGATATGGTTAATTGCCATGTAGCTGTCCATATGCACATTGTTTTTATCGCCCACCCATTGGCTTTTTAGCTTTGAGTAGGTTTGCTCAATGCTTTGCCCTACGACAAAGCGAATATCGTGCATTTCTATGTGGCAGCCTTGAATTCGCCCGCCCAGGTACACCATAAATAACTGCATTTAATAACCTTACTCTTAAATTACACTAAATTATCGACATCAATATTGTGTTTTTTTATTAACTTATAAAAATCCGAACGATTACGTTTGGCAAGCTTTGCACCTTCAGCTACGTTACCACCGGCCATTTTTAGGGTGTTTATTACATAATCGCGCTCAAACTCTTTTTTGGCATCATTTAGAGAAAGCGGCTCTGCACTGGCTTGGTTTGAGTTAAGTGCGTTTAACACTAAGTGCGCAGAAATTACCTCGCTGGCGCTCAATGCGACCACTTGCTCTACAACATTTTGTAACTGGCGTATATTCCCAGGCCAGTCGTAACGTACTAGTGCATGCATGGCATCGTTTGCAAAGCGCTTTTCTTTTTGGTTCATACGTTTAGCAATACTTGCGCTAAAGTGCTGGGCAAGCAGGCTTATGTCTTCTCGGCGCTCACACAGCGGTGGTAATTTTAAATTAACAACATTTAGTCGGTAGTATAAATCTTCCCTAAATTGTTGATTGCTAATCGCATCGGGTAAATTTTTGTGAGTGGCCGATACAATGCGCACATCAATAGGAATCTCTTCTTGAAAGCCCACCGGGCGTATGGTTTTTTCTTGCAGTACACGCAGTAACTTAACTTGTAAATTAAGCGGCATATCGCCAATTTCATCTAGAAATAAGGTGCCGCCTTGAGCTTGCTGAAACAAACCTTGGTGATCTTTCACCGCCCCTGTAAAGGCGCCTTTTTTATGGCCAAATAATTCTGACTCTAAAAGCTCCCCCGGCACTGCGCCACAGTTAATAGCCACAAAAGGCCCTTCACTTACATGACTGTGTTGATGAATCGCCTGAGCCAGCAGCTCCTTACCGGTACCGCTGGCGCCAGAAATAAGTACATTTACTTGGGTTGGCCCCAGTAATTTTACTTGCTCAAGGAGGTGCAACATAGCGCCACTGCGCGTTACTATATTACTTTTTTGGGGCGATTCTTCTGCGTTTACGCCATGTATTTCAATGGCTTTGGCTAGGCTGTCAAACAGCTCGTCTTTATCAACCGGTTTTGTAATAAACGCAAAAATACCTTGTTTTGTCGCCTCCACCGCATCGGGTATAGAGCCATGCGCTGTCATCATTATAACCGGCAGTGCTGGGTAACGGCTTTGTAATTGGCGATGTAAGGCCATGCCGTCCATTTCATCCATACGCAAGTCTGTTATAACTGCATCAAACACTTGGTTTTTAAGAATTTGTAGTGCAAGTATGCCGCTTTCACAGGTTGTTACGTCATACCCTTTAGACTCGATTCTTAGTGCAAGTAATTTAAGTAAACTTGCATCGTCATCAACGAGTAATACTTTTGCACCTTGTGGTGTGTGTGTTGCCATAATTACTGCTCCTTAGTGTCTTCGCGTAGTAACAGCTGCTGCTCTATGGTGGCTAAAGACGATAACGTTTGCTGCATTTTGTCATTTAACGCCTGCTGCTCTTTTAGGGCATTTATTTGCCGAGTAACATGTTGCTTTTGAAGCCATAAATATTGTTTTATTGGCTCAGGCCAAAAGTAGGCTAAATCGAGTTTTTGTAATCGTGTCATTACCTCCTCTGGTGCACTTGAGGTGTTAACACACATGAATTTAAAAAAACGTTTTAGCTCTTTTTCACCTAAATAAGTATGTAGGCTTGGCTTTACTTTAAAACCGCCACATTGATTAGCATGCCATGCAACAACACGTTCTGCGCTGGGGTAAACGGGGTCACTTTTAGGGCGCTTTTTAGGATTTGGCACCGCATTTTTTGCAGGCTCTACCTCCTGCGACACTGCTGCTGTTTGTGTGTTATTTGTTTCACACCCAGCTAAAACAACCGTACTACTGAGCACACATAAAATAGCTATTAAACGCGTACGCATGCTATTAAACTCCTTGATTAATTAAAGGTATTTTTATTGTAAATAAGCAGCCTTGGGGCTGGTTATGCTCAACACTAAGCTGGCCTTGTAACTGCTCAACCGACTCTTTTACTATGGTTAAACCTAAGCCACTGCCTTGCAGCGTAACATCTTTATTATGCTTGCCTTGGTAAAATGCGCTGAATATCTGGTTTTTTTCTTGCTCTTTAATACCACAGCCTTCATCGCGCACTTGTATTGTTAGTAGCTTTTGCTCAAGTGCTAAGGTTACATCAACACTTTGCCCTGTATTTGAAAATTTTAACGCATTAGAAATGAGCTGAATGAGGGTCATTTCTATCAGCTCTGTGGGTAATGCAAGTGGCTGTTTTGTTATGCTGTTGTGCCAATTTAAGCGTTGCTGCTTAGCCGTTAAGCGGTGCTCAAAATGGCTGTTTATTTTATTTATTAAATTGCCAAATTCGACTTCGCTAACACTGTCTTTACTGGTTCTGATAGCGTTATAACTAAGTAGGCTGTCAATCATAGTGCGCAGACGCACCATAGATTGGCTAATAAGCTCAAGTACGGCTTGCTGCTCTTTTGTAATGGGGCCGACTATTTCATCGCTAAGTAAATCGGTGCCCTCGACCATTGAAGCCAACGGCGTTTTAAGCTCGTGGGTTACATGGCGTAAAAAGGTATCTTTTTGTTGCTCAAGCATATGTAGCTGCTCTTGCACCCATTGTAGTTTTTCGCCTAATTCCACCAGCTCACTTGAGCCTTGCACTGCAATTTTTTGCTGCCAGTGGCCTTGCCCTAGTTTATCTATTACCGACGTAAGCCCTTTTAAGCGCTTACTTATGCGCCATAAAAAGCCCCCGCCCACTAGTAAAGTAAGCGGAATAAGCGCCACTAACCAGTTAATAAACGAGCTTTGTAAAGTACTTAATTCACTTTGGTTGTTTTGTATTTGCGCTGCATTCGTATCGCGCAACCACACCGTAAGCTCAGCCACTAAATCGCTAATAGGCACAAACAATGCAGCATCTTGTTGGTTATTTTCAATTAAAGCTTGATGAGTACTACGCAATGTTGTTGCTAAGCGACGCCACTGCATAGTGTATTGCTGTGTGGCACTGGCTTGGCTGAGCGTGTCGATTGTTTGTAAGGAGGATTGCCATTTTTCGTTTATTAACGTGTCGAGCGACTCGCTTTTTAACACCCAGTTTTGTCGCGTTGCCCGCTCTAGACTATTAAGCTCTTGCTTTAAAAAATTAAACGACTTAGTAACTTGGTAATTATTACTAACAATAAGCTGGGTAACAGCGAGCTGTTTGTTTAACGCATTTAAAAAAACAATAACCACTAAACTAAGCGGCAGTAACGACAGCAGCATACTAATTATAAACTGACCTATTAAGTTAGGCCGCCAATTAAGCATTGCACGATACTTTTTAGCCAACGTTACAGGCATTATCATTTCCTTTTATTATTTTAAGCGCCCTATTTTAGTTACTTACCTTATACTCTCGCTGAATCAACTTCTATATTTAACCCAATATACCCACCTGTTGCCATTTAGCAACACACTAAGCTATTGATAACTATATCAACGACTAATAGTACGTACCGCCTGTTGCAAAAATAACACACATTTAAGTAAAAAATTCCGACCAGCGCCCCATAAAAAATATAAATTATTGATTTTAAACACCTATTTAAATTGGCATTATTTTTGTAGTAGTGAGGGCAACTTTAATCAATAAGGAAATTAAATGAACAACCGCTTTTTAGTAATTTTACCCATGCTGGCTTTTGGGTTTATGGGCACAGATGCAATAGCTATGGACGTTCAAGCTACTTTTAATGAGCTAGATAAAGACAGTAACGGCACACTTAGCGAATCAGAAGCGGGTGAAGATGCCGTACTACACGAAAACTTTTCACAAATAGACACTAACCAAGATGGCCAGTTGTCGCTAAGTGAATTCAAAAAGTTTATTCAGTAAATTCATTTAATTAGGGAACATGATTATGAAACAACTTATCGCAGCATTTGCATTAATGTTTTTAGCCATTAGCGCCACGGCTTTAGCCTCTTCTGTCAACATTCGCTTTGCTCATTTAGACAAAGATATGGATGGGGCAGTATCGCTTGCAGAAGCCAAACAAGATAAAGAAGTAATGAGGCAATTTGCCGATTTAGACGAAAATCAAGACAAGAAAATTTCTAAAGAAGAGTTTCAAAATTTTAAACCTTAATTTTGATTAAGCGCTTTAATAACAAACTCAATAGTAACGATGTTTAAATCTTTTTCTCTGGCTAGAAATTTTAAGCAGTTAACGCTAAAGCTGACTGCTTAAAATAGATTTATTATCCACCGCTGAAGTTAATTAAGTTTTACTTAAGCTTTTACCTAGTAAGGTAGGTTCCAAAAGCATTTGCCATAATCCCTGAGGGAATGTGTAAACGGATTTAATGTTGGGAAGTTAAATTATGGCAAGTGCTTTTTTTATTAATCTACAAACACTGTATGTTGGAAGGAAAACCATGAAGTGTGTTTTTTTTAGTGTTATCGCTATTACTATGATCAGCTTTAATGCTGTTGCGTTAGATGTTAAACAACGTTTTGATCACCTTGATGCCAATAAAAGCGGCTTCTTAACAGAAGACGAATTAGAACCACAGCCTCATCTACTCAGCACCTTTACTCGCTGGGATAAAAACCAAGACAAACAAATCTCGCTTCTTGAGTTTAAAGACTATTTAACCAATAACCTTTACTGAGTATAAGTATGAAGACCGTAAGCTATTTAGCGCTTGTTGCGCTGGGCCTTTTTAGCGATGTAAGCCTTGGCCAAAGTACAGAAGTTGCCGATAAATTTGAAAAGTTTGACCGTAACCACGATGGCTTTTTAACCCGTTCAGAAACCGCCATTGACCCCGCCCTTTGGTCGCGTTTTTCAAGTTATGATAAAGATAAAGACGGCAGACTTACCCTTTCGGAATATGGCATATACGCCAGTAAGTAACTCTTTTTTATAAGCGTAAGCGCTAAATTTTTAACAGCCCTTACGCTTTTAAGCTATCTACCTCAACATATTGGTATTCTAAAAGTGAGTTTGCTAGTGTTATTTTACTAACAATAAAAAATAACCAACTTATGCAACTCAAAAAACTATTTAACCCACTACTGCTTGCCGGCTTATTTGTAAGCAGCACTGCGATTGCGCAAACGCAGGTCATTTACAACGCTAATGGTTACACTCCCTTATACCAAGGTGGTATTCAAACGTTTTCTACTTTAGTGATTAAAAACGGTAAAGTTGTTAAAACTGGAGATGATACGCTTAAAAACACTTTTCCTGATGCCACACTTATTGATGCCAAAGGTAATACGTTACTGCCAGGGTTGATTGACGCTCACGGGCATGTAATTGGCCTTGGCGATAACTTATCGCAACTTGATGTCCGCGGCGCTAAATCGGTCGCTGAAATAACCACAAAGCTAGAACAATTTGCGAAAAATAAACAAGGCTGGATACTAGGGCGAGGCTGGAACCAAGAGCTGTGGAGCGACACGCGCTTTCCTACCGCCAAAGACTTAGACAAAGTAGTCAATGACCGCCCAGTGGTACTTTCGCGCGTTGACAGCCATGCAATTTGGGTTAACAGCAAAGCCTTAGAGCTGGCCGGTATTACCGCAGCCACTCAAGCCCCTGACGGCGGCGAAGTTATTAAAGATGAATTTGGTAATCCAACCGGTATTTTTGTTGATAAGGCCGAGTCGTTAATTACCCAGCATATGAGCGCCCCTTCAAAACAAGCTATAAGCGACTCGTTAGATGCCGCAGGCGCGCACTTATTAAGCTTAGGCATTACCTCTACTCACGATGCCGGTATCGATAAAACCACCTGGGAAGTTTACAAAGAGCGCAGCGAGCAAGGTAATTTGCCACTAAGAATAGTCGCCATGCTAAGTGCTGCTAGCCCCGATTTAAAGCACATGCTTAAGGCAGGGCGCTATCAGGATGCAGCATCGTTTATGTCTATCCGCAGTGTAAAAGTATATGCCGATGGCGCATTAGGCTCGCGCGGGGCTGCGCTAATTGATGACTACGCTGATAGAAAAAACCACCACGGCCTAATGCTAGAAACCCAAGCCAAGCTTGAAGAATTATTTACTTTAAGCTTTAAAAATGGCTTTAGCGCCAACACCCATGCAATTGGTGATAAGGCAAATAAAGTGGTACTTGATGCGTATCAAAACGTGTTTAAGCAAACGGGCGGTATGTTACTGCGTAACCGTATTGAACACGCGCAAATAGTCACCCCTGATGACATTCCGCGCTTTAAAGCACTTAAAATCATTCCATCTATGCAGCCTGTGCATGCCACCTCAGATATGCATATGGCTCAGCAGCGCTTAACCGATAACCAATTACAAGGCGCATATGCATGGCAAACATTTTTAAAGCAAGGCTCTGTGATTGCAGCAGGCTCTGACTACCCAGTAGAGCTGGCAAACCCTTTTGATGGCTTGTATTCAGCCATTACCCGTATGGATCATAATATGCTGCCTGAGAACGGCTGGCGCGCAAGCGAAGTGCTAAGCCGCGAACAAGCCCTAAGAGCGTTTACACTTGGCGGCGCGTATGCAGCGCACCAAGAGTTTAAAATAGGCAGCTTAGAAAACGGAAAATGGGCAGACTTTATTTTAATAGACAAAGACTACTTTAAAGCCCCTGTTGATGAGATTTATAAAACACAGGTTTTACAGACTTGGGTAGCTGGAGAATTACGCTTTAAAAAAGAATAGCTTATAAAATAGGCAAATTTAAAAATAAACAAAGTAATTACGAATATTTACTAAAGTAATTAAAAAGAGTGTCGATAAGTGAGGGAATTTAAAAAATCTCTTATGTTTCAGGAAGAAAACATGTTTTCAAAAAAACTATCGCTTACTTTATCGGCTCTTTTTACTTTATCACTTAGTGCATGCTCTACTCACCCAGTTTATAATGGCCACGCTTCGCATAATAATATTGGCCATCACAATAGCCATAATCGTTACACAGACGTTCATCAGCCACGCGTAAATAACTGGCAGTTCCCAGAAAATAACTACCGCCCTATTAACAGCAGTAAATTATTAAGTAACTATACAGAACAATTAGCAATGAAGCTGATTGAAAATATGAACTACATCAACAGTGGAACGCCTGTTGCAATTACTTCGTTTGTGAATTTAGATGACAATTTACAAACCACAAATATATTTGGTAATCACTTGGCTGAAAGCTTTATTACTGAAATGCAGGAGTTTGGCTTATCGGTAGTTGATTACAAACACACGGGCGCTGTGCATGTAACCCCGTTAGGTGATTTCTCGTTTAGTCGTAATGGTAAAGAAATTAAAGGTTACCCGCATATTGATTACACTTTATCAGGCACTCTAACTTACACGAATCGTGGTGTAATAGTTAACGCTCGTATTATTGGGGCAAAGTCTAAAGTAGTGGTCTCATCAGCTAAAGGATTTATCCCAAGCTTTGTTGTTGAGTCACTTTATCCAACTCGTAGAACTGATGGCATTGTCTTAGACGCGGTGCTTTAAAACAAAAAAGGGTTAACTTAAATGTTAACCCTTTTTTTGAATTTTTAGCTTCACGCTTCTTTGACTTTAGGCTGTCGGTAGAGCTTTACAATATGGTACATATTTACCAGCGCTAATAAGCCATTAGTAAACGCAACAGGCACTGCACCAATAGCCACGCCGTAAATAGTAAATACAATACAACCAAACATATTATACCAACGCAGTTTTACTACATCGGTCATTGTTAACGATGCAACCAAGAAAGCTGATGCAATATAACCTAAATATTCCCAACTCAATTGTTCTCTCCTACCCTTTAGGTTAGCATTACGCCAATGCTAACGTGTGGCACTTGTCAGTGTTACAACGTTTAATACCAATTCGCAATAATACTCAATCATTTTGTGGGGCTAAACGTGTCGCTACCTGTGTTAAAAAATGCTCATTTACGACTGCATGAATGCAGAAGGTAGAGCAATACAGGAGCAATTGCCGAGAACGACTAAATAGCTATTTTTTGCCTAGCTATCAACACGTTTTCCTAGCCTTAAAATTGATCACTTAATTAGGCAGATTGGTATAAAATAAAAAAACTAACTTGCTTAAAAAACCTTAAAAAGTATATTGGTTGTAGCCAATAGCTTCCTAAATCATTACACGGGAAATGAAGGTATTACGTACTTAGCAAGGCTAAATACACTAGCAAGTTAGCGTAAATTCTTAGAGCCTTAATAATATCGTCATTAAGGTGTAATAAATAGGACAATTGTCCGAAGAGCATATTGATGTTTCAATACCATTTTTCTAGTTACCTTGTTGAACAATTACTCACTTTTGCAGGGAGTAGCTATCAACAATCAAAAAAAGAAGTGCTGATCCACCAAGATCAACCACTTAGTAAACTTGTGCTGGTGCGCAGCGGTACTATTTCATTTAGTTATGACGTAGGTAACGGACGCCGCCTATTATTAGGCCAATTAGATTGCAACAACACCCTAATTGGTGAAATAGAAGCACTAAACAATAACCCATGTATTTATACGGTCACCTGTTTTAGCGATGTAACCTATAATTTAATAGAGCTTCGCCACTGGCGAGCATTACTACTCGAAAAGCCAGAGCTGAGCTTATATACCGCGCAAACCATTGCGGCTAAGTTTCAAGAAAACCAAAAAATTAATTTAGATAAGTTACTGCTGCCTTTAAGCTACAACATAGCTAAAGACTGCTTACTACGCGCCGAGAACAATAACCCAACGCTACTGCGCGCATACCCAACCGTTAACGCCGAAGCAGAGCGCTTTGCAACCACTGAGCGAGCTTATCGCCGCGTAGTTACCGAGCTTGTTGAAAAAGGCTTAGTGCAGCGCAGCTCCCATGGGCTAAAAGCGGTCGATACGCAAAGTTTAAGTGATTACGTAGACAGTTTTGCGCAGCTGTAAAAAAATCAGACACAAAAAAAGGCCGTAATGGCCTTTTTTAGTTTTTATGGTATTTATTAGCACTGCGCTATAGCAGTAATTTATTTAAAACGAGTACACAAACACGCCCCCGCGCAAATAAACTCCTACTTAACGCTTTGGCAATTACTTATCTAATAAAATATCTTGGATATTTACTAAATCAGATTTACCTTCAATTATTTCATCTGGCGTTAAACCCGATAACTCATGTGGGAACACTAACCACTCTTCTGACTCATGAATAAAGTAATCTGGCACCATCTCTACTTTTGAGTTTTTAGGCTTATAGTACGGACATGCCACACGAATATCGCGTGGTAAGTTTAAGCGCATAAGCTCAGAAAGCTTTTCTTTTAGTGCAAATATACTGCGGCCAGAATCAAACACATCATCAACAATAAGCAATGAGTCACCAGCATTAGCGTTTTCTACAATGTAGTGTAGGCCGTGTACTTTTATTTCTTTAGATTGCTTGCCAATACCGTAATACGACGACGTACGCACCGCAATGTGATCAGTCTCAATGCCTTTGTAATCGTAGTATTCTTGCACAGCAATACCAATAGGTGCACCACCTCGCCAAATACCAATTATAAAGTCTGGACGAAAGCCATCTTTATAAACTTGTGCCGCTACGCGGAATGAATCTTCAAGTAGCTGTTGAGCTGTGATGTAGCACTTATCTGACATAGTTTAGAACCCCAGTGGTGAGTATAACATTTGAGTGTAGGCACTTTAGCCAATAATTAAACACCCAAACAGGTATTGGCGAAGGATTTTACCGTAAATAAAAATAAATTGCTTGCCTGCAAATAGCAAAATAGGCACCAATTGGTGCCTATTTTATGTATTAAACGCCTAGTTACGTACTATTAAGCTTTTTCTAACAATGTACGTGCCACTGTGCGCATACCTTGCGTAGTTGCACCTGCAGCCCATTGGCTAGTGCTACCCATATTAAATGCTGCAGCTAAATCAATGTGTACCCAACCTTTACCATCGTTTGGTACAAAGCGAGATAAAAAGCCTGCTGCATTTGATGCGCCGCCGTAACCGCCACCTTTTTGAGCGCGGCTATTTGCCGTATCAGCATATGGAGATGGGCAGTTTTGCTGGTGCCATTTTTCAAGCGGAAGAGGCCATGCAGCTTCCATTTCTTGCGATGCAAAGTCTTCTACTTCGCGTACCAGCTCTTTATCAAGGGCAAATAATGCGTTGTACTCTTGACCTACAGCAACGAGTGCAGCACCGGTTAGTGTTGCCGCATCTATAATTAGCTCTGCGCCAGTTTCGCCTGCAGCCATTAGACCATCAGCAAGCACTAAACGCCCTTCAGCATCGGTGTTTACAATTTCAACGGTTGTGCCATTTTTGTAGGTTAAAATATCACCTAGTTTGTAAGCGTGGCCCGAAATTAAGTTCTCTGCACAGCATAAAAACAGCTTAATGCGTTTTTCTATACCGCGGTTAATAGCCAGTGCTAAACCCGCTGTTACCGTTGCCGCGCCACCCATGTCGCACTTCATTCCTAGCATACCTTCGCTAGATTTAATTGAGTAACCACCAGAGTCAAACGTAATACCTTTACCTACAAGCGCAGCGCTTACCGGTGCGTTTTCATCGCCTGTTGGGTTGTAATCAAGCTCAAGTAAAACAGGTGGACGCTCAGAGCCACGGCCCACAGCATGAATACCAATCCACTGTTGCTCTAATAACGCATCGCCTTTAATAATTTGGTAGCTTACGTGTTCAGGCGCTAACGATTGAATAAATTCGGCGGCTTTTTCAGCAAGGCTCTCAGGGTAAATGTCATCGGCTGTGCCGTTTACCATTTCTCGTGCCCACGTAGCTGAGGCTTTTAAATGCGCAAGCTCGTTTAGATCTGACTGTGCGTTATCAACAAATTCAACACCATGTAATGATTTAGGTGTTACAAACCCTTGGTAAAAAGCCCATTGGCTTTCTGTGCACCATGTATCGCCCGCAAGCTCAACCTGTTTAACACCTTGGCTTGCAATTGTTCGCGCCGCTTTTTGAACATTTTTTAATGTTTCTTGCTCAGATAAATGAACCGTTGCGCCTTGCTCGTTAAAAGACAACGCCGCGTTTTCGCCCCAATGGCTTGGTGCTGCTTGCTCGCTTAGTTGAACAACAAATTTTTCACTCATGTTAGAATACCCTTACACTTAAATGTGCCACCGAGTTTACTATAGTGAGTACAAGTTCCCAACAGCTTGAGATAAATAACATAAACCAACGCATCTGCAGCGTTTAGCATTGGAATTTAAATGAAATACACCCCAGCTTTACAGCCCGCCACGTTATTAAAACGCTATAAACGCTTTTTAGCCGATCTCCAACTTAACGATGGAACTGAATTTACCGCCCATTGCGCCAACACCGGTAAAATGACAGGTTGCGCAGAGCCAGGTTTTAGCGCTTTTTATTCAACCAGCGATAACAGTAAACGAAAATACCCTCAGTCGTTAGAGCTCACTCAAAACTCCCTCTCGCAATTAATATGCGTTAATACCGCCGTGGCAAATAAAGTGGTCGAAGAGGCTATCAACAACCAGGTTATTACAGAGCTTAACGGCTACGAGCAGCTTCAAAGTGAAGTAAAATACGGCAGCGAAAACAGCCGTATCGACTTTTTACTCACCAGTGACAATAAACCCGCTTGCTATGTAGAGGTAAAGTCAGTCACCTTGTTAAGCGAAACCGCACCACAAAGTGGGCAAGGCTACTTTCCGGATGCGCAAACCGTGCGTGGGCAAAAACACATTCGCGAATTAATAGAAATGATCGAACAAGGCCACCGCGCAGTATTACTGTTCGCTGTTTTGCACCAAGGTATTAATACGGTGAGTGCAGCAAGCCACATAGATAAAAAATACAGCGACTTATTAAACCACGCGATTAAAAAAGGCGTGGAGGTATACGCTTATAAGGCATCTATTTCACCAAATGAAGTAACGCTTAGTGAGAAAGTGGCCTTTAAATAAAAAATTTAACTTGCTTTTAAACTTTATGCCCATATAACTAGGCAAGTTTAAATACCGAAATAACGATTAATAAAGCATCAAAATCAAAATATGAGCCTTTTTAGTCAACACACTGGTTGAAGCTAATTCGATTAATTAAAAAATAAATTTGCCTAGGGTATAAGATTCTGCTATTTATACCGCCGGCTAATGCTGAGGCATTAAATTAAGGATTTAGGAGAGAGTTATGCCAGACCAACAAAGACATGGTTTATTGGCTCAAGCCGGTTTAGAACCATACCAAGAAAAGCCGGGCGAAGAGTATATGAATGAAGCACAACGTGCTCATTTTAAAGCGATTTTAGAAGCGTGGCGTAACGACTTACGTAATGAAGTTGACCGCACGAAATCGCATATGCAAGACGAAGCTGCCAACTTTCCTGATCCAGTTGACCGCGCTGCGCAAGAAGAAGAGTTCTCTTTAGAACTTCGTACTCGCGACCGCGAACGTAAACTGATCAAAAAAATTGAAAAAACAATTATCTTAATTAAAGAAGATGATTTTGGCTTTTGTGAGTCATGCGGAATCGAAATTGGTATTCGTCGTTTAGAGGCGCGTCCAACTGCAGATTTATGCGTAGACTGTAAAACCCTTGCAGAAATTAAAGAAAAACAAGCTGGGCGCGGTTAATTAAAATTAGTTAACTATGTCTCCTACAGCCGTTACCACGCCAAAGCGTGACTATCGCGGTCGATTTGCACCGTCTCCTTCTGGGCCACTTCATTTTGGCTCACTTGTGGCGGCTGTGGGCAGCTACCTTGATGCTAAAGTAAATCAGGGTAAATGGTTAGTGCGCATTGAAGATATAGACACCACCCGCGTGGTTAAAAATGCCGACACCCATATTCTAAATACCTTACAAGCCTACGGCCTTTACTGGGACGAATCCGTTGTTTATCAAACTCAGCGCCTACCTCTTTATCAAGAGGTAACAAACAAGCTGATCCGCCAACAATGTGTATATGGTTGTCGCTGTTCTCGCAAACAAATAAAAGCCATCGGTGGCATTTACCAAGGTCACTGCAAAACGCTTAACTTATCAACAGAGCAAGGCGCACTTCGTCTTAGCCAGCAGCACCCAACATGCCATTTTAACGATTTGATTCAAGGCGATATTACTGTAAATAGTGCATTAGCCCATGAAGATTACATAATAAAGCGCAGCGACGGATTATTTGCCTACCAGCTAGTGGTCGTTATTGATGACATTGAGCAAGGTATTAATCGTGTGGTACGAGGCGCCGATTTAATCGAGCCTACAGCACGGCAAATAAGTTTATTTAAACAGCTTAATGCGCCCATTCCCCAATACGCACATTTACCCCTTGCGGTGGCCGAGCCTGGTTTTAAACTCTCTAAACAAAATTATGCGCCCGCTATTAGCACAGACAACCCAAAGCCCGCGCTTATTGATGCGTTTGAATTTTTAAACTTACCTGTACATAGCCAATTGAATGATTTGTCTGTGGAGCAATTAATGGCGTGGGCTATTAACGAATTTAGCTTAACAGCGGTGCCAAACATACCCGAAATTCAAATTTCGCAAGGTCAGCATCCAAACAGCACTAAATTTACGCATTTAAGCAAATAAAAAACTTAAAAACGGCTTAATTTCAGTCCATCAACTTAATTTTTATACCGCGCTGGTATATGATAGCCGCCTAAATAGAGGCTATTTACAATAAATACAAAGCACCGCACTATAATACCTAATTTATGTGCTTTTTGATTGCGATGACCAGCCAATCATCATTTCTGTAGGAGACAGATTATTATTTCCAAGCTTTTTCAATTTTGCAGGCAAATAATCGGCCCGAATGCCGATGTGCAAAGCACTCAAACAAGTGATGAACCGGTTGTTGTAACACGCGGCGAACATGGTATTTCACGTAAACAATTTAGCCCAAATGCAATCAAAGTACTTTACCGTTTAAAAGACGGTGGTTACGACGCTTACCTTGTAGGTGGTTGTATTCGCGATATATTGTTAGGTCAACAACCAAAAGACTTTGACGTTGTTACCAATGCCACCCCAGAGCAAGTTAAAAAACTATTTAGAAATTGCCGCCTAATTGGTCGTCGTTTTCGCTTAGCACATATTGTTTTTGGTCGCGAAATTATAGAAGTAGCCACCATGCGCGGGCACCACGAAGCGCAAGAAGACAAAAACCAAATTAGCCAATCAAGCGAGCACGGGCAGTTACTGCGCGATAACGTGTTTGGTAGCATTGAAGAAGACGCCGAGCGCCGTGATTTTTCTATCAACGCGCTGTATTACTCTATTAACGATTTTTGTATATACGATTACGCCAATGGCTTAGCGGCTATACAAGCAAAACAAATTGAGTTAATTGGCGACCCAGAAACACGCTACCGCGAAGACCCTGTACGTATGCTACGTGCGGTACGCTTTGCAACCAAGCTTGATATGAGCATAGCGCCAAAAAGCGAAAAGCCAATTACTGCGCTTGCCAGCCTACTTGATAACATACCGCCAGCGCGTTTATTTGAAGAAGTTCTAAAGCTGTTTTTAAACGGTAAAGCCGAAGCTAACTATTTAATGCTACGCCAATACGGCTTGTTTAAGTCGTTATTTCCGGTGCTTGATAAAATTTTAGATAAAAACCCTGACGGCTTAGAAGCGGCGTTTATTCAGCAAATGTTTCAAAACACCGATAAACGCATTAATGCAGATAAAAAAGTAACGCCTGCGTTTATATTTGCTGCTTTAATGTGGTTTCCGCTGCTTGAGCGCACAACTAAAATTAAACAACAAGAACAGCTGTCTTACTTTGATGCCTTTGCTCAAGCCATGAATAAAGTTCTGAGCGAAAATGCCCAGCATATTGCAGTACCTAAACGCTTTACCTTAGGCGCGCGCGACATTTGGCATATACAGCAACGTTTAGATAAACGTGCCGGCCAACGCGCTTACAGACTTACCCAGCAGCCACGATTTAAAGCCGCTTATGACTTTTTATTATTACGAGTGGATGCCGGTGAGCACCAACATAGTGAGCTTGCCCAGTGGTGGACACAATACTTGAGCCTAGATATTAATGGCCAAAAAGAAATGGTGAAAAATCTAGGCCACCAAGGTGGGCCAAAACCACGTAAACGTCCGCGCCGCCGCACCACTAAAAAGCCAGCCGAGTAATTGCATGCAGTGTGTATATTTGGGTTTAGGTGCCAACCTAAACTCACCCAAAGAGCAGCTTGATAACGCCGTTTGTGCGCTTAAAAAGCTGCCTCATTGTGAATTTATAAGTGTATCGCATTACTATGCAAGCAAACCAATGGGCCCACAAGATCAACCCGACTATGTAAATGCCGTAGCGTGTATTAAAACCGCGCTTGAACCTGAGCAATTACTTGATTTAACTCAAGCCATAGAGCTTGAACATGGACGGGTAAGAAAAGCCGAACGTTGGGGGCCGCGTACGCTCGATATAGATACCTTACTGTTTGGTCAGCAAGTGATTAATACCCAGCGCTTAACTGTGCCACATTATGGCCTGTGCGAACGTGAGTTTGTAGTTTACCCTTTACTTGAGCTTGCCCCAGAACTGATTTTACCAAGCGGCATTGCATTAAAAACCATTGCGCAAGACTTACCGCTCAACGACTTACAACAATTACCTCTGTAATTAACCAAGGCTTATGCCTGCGAGGATATTATGTCTAAAATAACCGTTTCTACTTTAAATAAAATGAAAGCAGAAAATAACAAAATCACCGCATTAACCGCTTACGATGCCAGTTTTGCTAAGTTATTTCATGATAACGGTGTGGACGTTATTTTAGTTGGCGATTCTTTGGGCATGGTGCTGCAAGGTGGCGACGATACCCTAGGCGTAACCAATCAAGATATAGCCTATCATACCCGCTGTGTACGCGGTGGCAGCCGTGAGCTTTTTGTAATAGCCGATATGCCCTTTATGAGCTATTCAAACGTTAGCGACACCTGTAAAAATGCAGCAGAGTTAATGCGTGCAGGCGCTAATATGGTAAAACTTGAGGGCGGTGAATGGCTTTACGACAGCATTAAAAGTTTAACGCAGCAAGGGATTCCTGTTTGTGGCCATTTAGGATTAACGCCGCAATCAGTACACGTATTTGGAGGCTTTAAAATTCAAGGCCGCGAAGACGACAAAGCACAAAAAATGATTGATGATGCAAAAGCCCTAGAAGCCGCAGGTGCCCAATTATTAGTGCTTGAGTGTATCCCAAGTGCGCTCGCTAAACGCATTACCAATGCCGTCACCATTCCTACCATAGGTATTGGCGCAGGTAATGTAACGGATGGCCAAATACTGGTAATGCACGACTTAGTCGGTATTTCGGCAGGATACATTCCTAAATTTTCTAAAAACTTTTTACTGGAAACTGGCAACATGCCAGATGCAGTTAAAAAATATTGTTCAGACGTTAAAAGTGGCGCATTTCCAAGCGCCGAACATGAGTTTAAATAATGCAGTCAATTACTGAAATTAAATCATTACGTAGTCAAATTAAAGCTTGGCGCCAAGCAGGTTTAAGCGTGGCTTTAGTGCCAACCATGGGCAACTTACACCGCGGCCACTTTTCATTGGTTGAAAAGGCAAAAACAATGGCCGATAAAGTGGTTGTGAGTATTTTTGTCAACCCAATGCAATTTGGTGCCAACGAAGATTTAGATAGCTACCCGCGTACATTAAACGAAGACAAACAAGGCTTAGCCGACTTAAACACCGATATTGTGTTTACTCCAAGCGTAGACACCATTTACCCAAATGGACTTGGTGAGCAAAGCTTTGTAGATGTACCAGGCGTATCTATGGGGTATTGTGGCGGCACGCGCCCAGGACACTTTAGAGGCGTTGCCACAGTAGTGACTAAGTTATTTAATTTAGTACAACCAGATTATGCATGCTTTGGCGAAAAAGACTTTCAGCAGCTGCAAGTGATTAAAACCATGGTACGCGATTTATCAATTCCGGTTGAAATTGTTGGTGTACCGACCATGCGTGAAGTTTCAGGCCTAGCTATGAGCTCGCGAAATGGCTATTTATCTGCAGAGCAAAAAGCCACGGCTACCGCATTATTTAAAACACTAAACAGTTGCGCTGAGCAGCTCAAAGCAGGCAATACCGATTACAAAGCACTTGAGCAAAGCGCACAGCTTAGTTTAGAGCAAGCCGGCTTAAAGCCTGATTATTTTGAGATAGCTCAACGAGATACATTAAAAGCTGCTACACTTGATGATACACAACTTGTTATTTTAGCTGCCGCCTTTTTAGGCAATGTTAGATTAATCGACAACTTACAAGTTGAGATTTAACAAAAG
Organism: Pseudoalteromonas sp. 2CM28B; assembly: GCF_023161935.1. Classification (NCBI taxonomy): domain Bacteria; kingdom Pseudomonadati; phylum Pseudomonadota; class Gammaproteobacteria; order Alteromonadales; family Pseudoalteromonadaceae; genus Pseudoalteromonas; species Pseudoalteromonas sp. 2CM28B. The sequence goes on along the minus strand of NZ_JALNTH010000001.1, from coordinate 393,673 downwards.
CGCAGTTCAACGTTAAGGATAAGCATGCAAACATTTATTAAAACGAGTGCCCTCGCCCTTTCATTTTCATTGTTAGCAGCTTGCCAAAATCAAGTGAAAAACCCTGAGTTAAACCAATGCGCACAACAAAACTATCAGTGCGAAAATAGTTGCGATCAGCAATCGATTGACAAAGGGTTAAAACAGCAAGTGTGCTCTGCCAAATGTGTAGAGAGCTATAATCAGTGTAAAGCACAAGCGCAAAAGCTGACTGATCTGTAATCGCTTTTTAGTAAGTTAATCTGTTTTACGCTTTAAAATTTTACACACAAAAAAACCGCTCATTGAGCGGTTTTTTTATTGGTTGGGTTTAAATTATAAACCTAACTTTTTAAGCTCTGCTTCTACTAACTTAGCAGATAGTGGTACGTAACCATCTTTTTCAACGATTTTTTGACCGTCTTTAGAAAGTACCATTTTTAAGAACTCAGCTTCAATTGGTGAAAGCGGCTTATTAGGGTGCTTGTTCACGTAAACGTATAAGAAACGAGAAAGTGGGTATTTACCTTTAGCAACATTATCAAGCGTTGCATCTACGTAGTTAGTGCCTTTTTTAGATAAAGGAACCGTACGTACACCCGACGTTTTGTAACCAATGCCTGAGTAACCAATCGCGTTTAATGAAGATGAGATTGACTGTACAACAGAGGCTGAACCTGGTTGCTCATTTACGTTGTTACGGAAGTCACCTTTACACAGTGCTTTCTTTTTAAAGTAACCGTAAGTACCTGATACAGAGTTACGTCCGTATAATTGAATGTCTTTTGCAGCCCAGTCGCCCGTTAGGCCAACATCGCTCCAGCGGTTAACTTGCTCAGACGCACCACATTTACGAGTAGATGAAAAAATAGCATCTACTTGGTCAATACGTAAGCCTTCAATTGGGTTATCTTTGTGTACAAATACCGCTAATGCATCAATCGCTACACGCACTTCTGTAGGCTTGTAACCGTAGCGTTTTTCAAACGCTTCGATTTCTTTTGATTTCATTTTACGGCTCATAGGACCCATGTTAGAGGTGCCTTCAGTAAGCGCTGGTGGAGCAGTAGACGAACCTGCCGCTTGAATTTGAATATTTACATTTGGGTAAATACGTTTGTACTCTTCAGCCCAAAAAGTCATCATGTTAGCTAAAGTATCAGAGCCTACAGATGAAAAGTTACCTGAAACGCCGTTAATTTTTTGATATTCAGGAATTGCGTCGTCAAGAGCAACAGCCTGTGCAGATACTAATGTTGTAACAGCCACACCCATTGCGGCAACTAAGTTTTTAAATTTCATGCGGGGTTCTCCGATTTGTTCGTCCCATTTCCTAACTGTCGTCTACTGTAAAGTGAGTAGATGACAGTTACATTACTCTTAAATGACACTTTTATGACTTTGCCTTTTATTACCTTTAACTTGCTAAGTTAACAAGCTTATCCTTTGAAAAGTCGAAAGAAAAACACGAGCCTTTGCCAAGCTCACTGCTTATATTTAATTTACTATCGTGACGTGTAAGCACATGTTTAGTAATTGCTAAGCCTAAACCTGAGCCACCGGTTGTGCGACTCCTTGCTTTATCAACGCGGTAAAAGCGCTCAGTTAAACGATTTATATGCTCTGGTGCAATACCATCGCCATTATCATTTACACTAAAGTGCGCAAGCCCCTCTTTGCGCTGCCAAGTAACAACAATTTTCCCGCCCGCTTTAGTGTAATGTATAGCGTTAAACACTAAATTAGAAAACGCACTGCGTAGCTCATCTTCAGAGCCTTTAATATCAAGCTCATTATCTATATCAAAAATAAGCTCGTGGCCTTTATCTTGGTTTATAGACTGAGCTTCGGTTTTAATGTAGTTGAGCATTTGCGGCACATTAATGGCTTTGTCGTTGTCTTGCCTACGCGCCCCTTCAATACGCGAAAGAGATAAAAGCTGATTAACTAAGCTGTCCATACGCTTACATTGCTCAAGCATGGTATTTTGCGCTTTATTCCACATTGCAGGCGGTGGCATCATATCGCCATCCATCATTTCAAGGTAGCCAGTAACAACCGTAAGCGGCGTACGCAGCTCATGCGATACATTGGCAACAAAGTCTTTGCGCATTTGCTCTAGTTGCTTTAGGCGTGTTACATCACGTACTACCACCATAAGCTGCGTGTTGGCATACGGCATTACCCTAAATTCAAGCACTTGGTCAACAATATGCCCGTTATCAAGCTCTAATGGCTCTTCAAATTCACCGCGCAGCATGTACTTAGCAAACTTAGGTTCGCGTATTAGGTTATCTAGGCGCTGGCCATGATCGGTCGGCCATTGGAGCCCCAATACTTTAAGTGCAAGTTGGTTACACCAAACAATGCTTAAATCACTTTGCAACACCACTACGGCATCGGGTACGGCTTCAGCTCCATCGCGAAAGCGACGAATTAAATCGGCCAGTTCATTGCGTTTTTTACGATTACGATGCTGTAAATGATAAATGCCTTCAAATACTTGTTCCCACGCACCCTCGCCCTCTGGTGGGTTAAAGCTACGTTGATTTAAAAGCCAATCGCTTAAGCGATAAAGTTGATGATAATGCCAGACTAAAAGAGAAGAAGTGCCTAAAAATAAAAGCAAAAAAGGTGCACCAATAAGCACACCAACTAATAACAGGGGTAAAAAATAGATAAACAGACGTTTTACTAACGCCTGTTTATTAATAACTCGATACATACACTCACTTTACCTTTGAGTAGTAATTTATGCGTACTCACACCCTAGCTGCGGTACCTTATAATTTACTAGAAAAACGATAACCTGCACCACGTACTGTTTGTACTAAGCGATCATGCCCAAGCGGTGCAATCGCTTTGCGTAAACGACGTATGTGCACATCAACTGTACGGTCTTCTACGTACACATTAGTTCCCCAAACATGGTCAAGCAGTTGCTCACGGCTATAAACACGCTCTGGGTGAGTCATAAAAAAATGTAATAATCTAAATTCGGTTGGGCCCATATCAAGCTCGCTTCCCTCAGAGGTAACGCGGTGCGATATTGGGTCTAAACGCAAGCCATGTACTTCTATGGCTTCTTCTAATGAGGTAGGCGATACACGGCGAATAACCGCTTTAATGCGAGCCATTAACTCTTTAGGAGAAAAAGGTTTAGTGACGTAGTCATCTGCCCCTACTTCTAGGCCGCGTACTTTGTCTTCTTCTTCGCCGCGGGCTGTAAGCATAATGATTGGAATTTGGCGTGTGTATTCACTTTGCTTAAATTGCTTAGCAATTTGAATACCGCTACCGCCTGGTAACATCCAATCGAGTAAAACCATATCTGGGTATGGTTCAACCATAGCTGCAATTGCAGAATCGTAATCTTCTGCTTCAATTGCTTGAAATCCATTTTGCTCTAAAACAAAAACTAACATCTCTCTGATAGGAGCTTCATCATCTACGACTAGTACTTTACGTGACATTCCAAATTATCTCTTACGCTATCGAATTAGTTTTCATTATTATGACTAAGTATGACATTTTTATGAAAGTGTAACGTGTAAATTAAAATCCTGGTAAAAAAAACACAAAATAGTGACAAAAAACCTCATTAACGTCATATTTTTAAAACTATTTTGCAAATTACGGTTAATCAAAACATATTTACAAAAAGATGACAGTTTTATTTCTGAGTAGATATTCATGGCGGGATCATTACTTTACTAACACAGTAAAAAAACCAGATACGAAACTGAGTTTGCACTGGAAGATGTGATTACGTGGTTAAAAATAGATCTGTTTTTTACTAAGCAGCCTATAAAAAGATCAGATTTTTACTAAGCCGATCGGGTTTGGGATCACGGTTATACTTAGTCAAACAACTAAGCATCTGATCTATTGTACAAATAAAAAACGATCTGATTGATTGAGCGCCTAACGTGGCGTAAATTTATGCGCTAGTTGGTAAATAAATGATCCGAATGCGGGGCGGTTAGTAAATCAGTGATCCCATTTTATTAAGTTGGTACAACAGTGATCCCAGTGCTTTGCGGTATAAAAAAACCAGCTGGATTACGCCAGCTGGTTTTTATAACGCTATTTATTAATCAAAGATCATTATTTAATTTGTGGGTCTAACTCACCACTTAAATATTTAAGGTGCATGTCATCAAGTGAAATTGGCTTAATTTTACCTGCTTGACCAGCCGTACCAAACGCGTTGTAACGCGCAACACAAATCTCTGTCATTGCTTTAGTTGCTTCTGCTAGGTATTTACGCGGATCGAAGTTAGATGGGTTAAGCGCCATATGACGGCGAATAGCACCGGTAGAGGCCAGGCGTAAATCGGTATCAATATTTACTTTACGTACACCGTATTTGATCCCTTCTACAATTTGCTCAACAGGTACGCCATACGTTTCAGGAATTTCGCCACCGTATTGATTTATGATCTCTAACCACTCTTGTGGTACAGACGACGATCCGTGCATTACTAAGTGCGTGTTCGGGATACGTGCGTGAATTTCTTTAATACGATCAATCGCTAAAATGTCATCTGTGGGTGGGCGCGTAAATTTGTACGCACCGTGCGATGTTCCACAAGCAATTGCCAAGGCATCAACATGGGTTTTATTTACAAAATCAGCGGCTTCTTCTGGGTCGGTAAGCATTTGATCAGTAGTTAGTTTACCTTCTGCGCCTACACCATCTTCTTCGCCCGCTTCACCGGTTTCAAGTGAGCCAAGTACACCTAGCTCGCCCTCTACCGATACGCCACAAGCATGTGCCATAGCCACGGTTTCGCGTGTTACTTCTACATTATATTCGTAGCTTGATGGGGTTTTTCCGTCAGTCATTAATGAGCCATCCATCATAACTGATGAAAAGCCAAGTTGAATTGAGCGTTGGCAAACACCGGGTGAGGTACCGTGATCTTGGTGCATTACTACTGGAATGTGCGGCCATTCTTCAACGGCTGCTAAAATCATGTGGCGGATAAATGGAGCACCAGCATAAGCACGTGCGCCTGCTGATCCTTGAACAATTACTGGGCTGTTTGTTTTATCAGCCGCTTCCATTATTGCGCGCATTTGCTCTTGGTTATTCACGTTAAAGGCTGGAACGCCGTAACCGTGTTCAGCTGCATGATCTAAAAGTTGTCGCATACTGATTAAAGCCATTGGGTATTCTCCAATTTATCGACAGCAGTCTCCTGCCATCTAGTTTGAACGGATATGTTAGTTTGACGCAATCACTGCGCCACAAAATAAAGCAATTTACACTGCTTAGTTTTGTCTTAATTAACTATTAAATAAGGGTGAGAGGTATTTAATAATTAATCGTTGGTGAGGGTTTCCCCTCACCTAATGCGGCTAAAAATTTATTATTTAGCGCGCGACTCTAGCATTTCTACTGCTGGAAGTTTTTTGCCTTCTAAAAACTCTAAGAACGCACCACCACCGGTAGAAATGTAAGATACTTTATCGGCAATGCCGTATTTATCAATTGCCGCTAAAGTGTCACCACCGCCTGCAATCGAAAACGCATTAGAGTTAGCAATTGCCTGGGCAATAGCACGTGTACCATTACCAAACTGATCAAACTCAAATACGCCAACTGGGCCATTCCATACAACAGTACCGGCGTTTGCAATAATTTTTGCAAGCTGGCTGGCTGTATCAGGGCCAATATCAAAAATCATGTCATCGCTTGTTACTTCGCTTACATCTTTAAGCGTAGCGACTGCAGAGTCTGAAAATTCATTACCTACCACAACATCAGTCGGTACCGGAATTTCACCATCGTTTGCTTTAGCTGCTGCACATAAACGATTTGCTTCATCCATTAAATCAGCTTCATAAAGTGATTTACCAACCGGATGACCCGCAGCTGCAATAAAGGTATTAGCAATACCGCCACCTGTTACAAGCTGATCTACAATCGTTGAAAGCGAGTCTAAAACGGTTAATTTAGTTGATACTTTAGAACCACCTACAATGGCCACCAATGGGCGTGCTGGGTTATCTAGTGCTTTACCTAGTGCTTCAAGTTCTGCTGATAATAACGGGCCAGCACAGGCAACATCTGCAAATAAGCCAACGCCATGAGTAGACGCTTGTGCGCGGTGAGCGGTGCCAAATGCATCCATTACATACACATCACACAGTGCAGCAAGTTGTTTTGATAAGGCTTCGTCGTTTTTCTTCTCGCCTTTATTAAATCGTACGTTTTCAAATACAACCACTTCGTTATCGGCAACTTCAACGCCGTTTAAGTAGTCTTTTTCAAGGCGTACATTTTGCTCAAGTGCATCGTTTAGGTAATCGGCTACAGGGGCAAGTGAAAATTCGTCATCGTACTCGCCTTCCGTAGGGCGGCCAAGGTGCGACATAACCATTACTTTAGCGCCTTTTTCAAGAGCTAGCTTAATAGTAGGCAGTGCAGCACGAATACGTGCATCTGAGGTCACTTTACCTGCTTTAACTGGTACATTTAAATCTTCACGAATTAATACGCGCTTGCCGTTTAAATCTAAATCTGCCATTTTTATGACCGACATAACATCTCCTTAGTTAACGATACTTGAACCTGAAAAATAAATTTTAAAATTATTATAAAATGCTTACTTAGCCATCATCGCACGTGCTGTATCTAGCATGCGATTGGCAAAACCCCATTCGTTATCACACCAAACAAGTAACTTTATCAGGCGTTTGTGACTAACACGTGTCTGCGTGCCATCAATAATACAAGAATGTGGGTCGTGATTAAAATCAACCGATACCAATGGCTCTTCGGTGTAACTTAAAATACCTTCTAAGCGGTCTTTTGCTTGGGCTTTAAGTGCCGTATTTACCGCCTTTAAATCTACATCGGCATTTACTGTAACACTTAAATCCATTGCCGTTACGTTAATTGTCGGCACGCGAACCGCAATGGCTTCAAAGCGCCCTTCAAATTTGGGTAAAATGCGGTCTATTCCTCGTGCTAATTTTGTATCAACCGGAATAATAGATTGACTCGCAGCGCGGGTACGACGTAAATCATGATGGTACGCATCAATCACTTGTTGATCGTTCATCGACGCGTGAATGGTGGTAATAGCACCCGATTCAATGCCAAACGCATCATCTAGCACTTTAATAACAGGCACCACACAGTTTGTAGTACACGAGCCGTTAGATACAATAGTGTGCTCGTGTTTGAGCTCATCATCGTTAATGCCATACACAATGGTGGCATCTACATCGTTATCAGCTGGGTGCGAAAACAACACCTTTTTAGCACCCGCGGTAATGTGTAATTGTGCATGCTCGCGCGAGTGATAAACACCGGTACATTCAAGTACTACATCTACATCAAGGGTTTGCCAAGGCAATTCTACTGGGTTTTCTTCACAAAATAGTGCAATGGTATCGCCTGCAACGCTAATGGTGTCTTCACCAAGTTTTACAGGAAAAGAAAAACGACCGTGGGACGTGTCGTATTTTAATAAATGAGCAATAGCTTCAGGGTCAGCAAGTTCGTTAATCGCAACAATTTTTATCTCGTCGCTCAAACCTGACTCGTACAACGCGCGGACAATATTTCGACCAATACGACCAAAACCATTAATTGCAAGTTTGATTGCCATGAAATATAAAATCCACTCTCTTTACGTGCAGACAAAGGCATCGATGCCTTTTAGATGGCTGTATTGTAATCGACCTTGAACATTATTATAAGAGGGAGCGATTAGAAACTTTAAATTAACCCAAAAGTAGCTAATTTACTTGGCTAATTTTGGGCATAAAGCGAGCTTGCGTTATTGCTTACTGTAGTGCTTTTAAAGCATTAATTATATCTTGCGGCTCTGAGCGGGTGCGGTAATCAACATCAACATAGCGCCACATCACTTTACCTTCGCTATCTAAAACAAACGTGGCAGGGATAGGTAAAATACTGCCATTGCCGTTATTAAGCGACTCTAAATCAAGGCCGCGGTCTTCACGCATATGCTCTAATAAAAATGCAGGTACTTGCCACGCTACGCCATAGCTTGCTGCTACATCTGCATTTTGGTCACTCAGCACAACAAAATCCATATTACGTATGTCGTTTTCGCTCATTGAGCCATCGGGCGCTTGCGGGCTAATAGCCACCAGCTGTGCGCCTAATGCGTGAATTTCAGGTAGGCGTGACTGCAATGCTTTTAGCTGTAAATTACAATAAGGGCACCAACTACCACGATAAAAAGTTATAACCACAGGCCCTTTTGCAAGTAGCTCATCTAATAAAACTTGCTCACCGTGCTGATTCGGCAGTTCAAAGCGTGGGGCTTTTTGATCTAAATTAAGTGCATTTGCCCCTTCTTGAAACGCTTTTGCCTGAGCAATGGTTTCATCAACGCCTTTCATAAAACCAGGGTTACCTTTTCGCCCTGCAGCTACTTTTGCCTCGGTTTGTGCTTTTAATGTGTTGCTTTCATCGCTCATAGTATTGCTACCTTCAAATTAATCAAAAACATAAAGCTAGCTTACAGTACGAACATGTATTTGAAATGAAATTATTAATTTAATCAGTTATCTCTAAATCAAACACCACGTTTATGGATGATTTAAAGCTTATTGTTGCCTGTAAATCGTTACTAAGTATTTGAGGAAAAGAGTTATTATCATACTGCGCCCTGTGCATCTTGGTTATAGCTGTACTAAAACCACTGTCATAGTTGTTTTTAGTTGAGCGAATAGTGCGTACTTCACCTACTTTTGCATTGAATGAATCAGCAAGTAAATCCGCTTTTATTTTTGCATCTTCAATTGCTAACTGTGTGGCTTGCGCTTGTAATTGCTCAAATTTTGAAGATAAAAACGCAATATTTTGAATCGCATTTACTTCTTGGTTCAATAAAAAATCGGTTAAATCGCTCACACGCTCAATACTGTTTAGCGTTACTTCAAACGTTCTTATCGCTGCGTATTCGCTAAGGGCCTGATGCCCTGTTTCAATATAATCCATTCCTGTTTTTTCAATTTTAACGTTTGAGGCAACTACGTCATCGGCGCTTATTTCAAATTGATTGAGCCCATCGATTAATAACTTCACTTTATTCTCAAGCGCGTTATTGGCGGCTTTCGCCTCATTTTTAACACTATTCACCTTAAATAGTATTTTAGCCATGTCAGGCTCAACTAATACCTCAGCAGTGCCTTGCACTGAGATATGACGATTGGCAGGTAAGCTCGAATTAGCACAAGCGATGAGTGGCAAAAAGAGTAGAGCAATAGCGGTAATGAGTTTCACGTCGTTCCTTAAAGTAGTTAGTTAAATAATGATTACGTAACCGTACCTATAATCATACATTTAAAAATAAAAGAAAACTGCCCTTTATTGTAAGCAGAGTTTACCTCGCGCGGCATAAAGCCGCGTCTACAGCCAACCTAGGTTAACTCACCCACTTTTAGCTCTTTACCACGGTTTATTTGGTAGCACTGGGCTAATAATAATTCGGCGGTGGCCTGTGCGTCTGTAAGTGCGTTATGGCAATGATAGCTTGGTAACTCATAACGTTTGCGACACGCACTTAGGGTTAAATCATCTTGTTTTATTTCTGCACCTTGGCAAATAAGGCGCTTTTTTTCTATGTGGAGGGTGTCGAGTATTAACTTAGGTTGCGCACTTATATTAGCGTTTTTAAGGGCTGCTTTTAAAAACCCCCAATCCAGTATGGCGTTATGAAAAACCAAAATATGGTCACTAAAATCACGGCTTAGCTGCGTTAATATAGTGTGCAGGCTTTGTCCTTTAGCCACTGTGTCGTCAATAATGCCGTGAAAAACAGGGCTTTGGTCTAAGCGTTTAACGTTTTTATTAATTAAATGCTGAGACTCACTCATTTTTATACATTGGTTATCTATTTTTACCCAGGCTACTGAGACAATTTCATGCTGGTTTACATCAAGCCCAGTAAGCTCTAAATCAATCACTAAATAGCGTTGCGTTAACGCATTTTGACTTAATAAATTACGCCTTTTTATATACTTACTGAGCCATTTTTTTACCACAGCGCTTACCTCTTATTACAAACTGCCACGGGCAAATTTAAACGCCGCGGCTTGCTGCGCTTGTTTTACTAAATAAAAAGCCTCTTTAAGCTGATGACGCTCTAATGAACTTAATTTATCGGGGTTTATGCAGTTACTTGGCAAACCTTCTTCGTTTATTTGCGTACTAAAACGCAACTGAGTTAAAAATCGCCAGCAATCTTTTAAATTATAAATATCGTCTTTATTTAGCAGTGAATGCTTAAGTAAAGCATCTAAGCGCTCTTGGGTATTGGCGCGTTTTATGCCTGCTTTTAACGCATATAAACGCACTATGTCGTTAATGATCACCACACCACGTTTTTTTAAATCAATGTATTTATGATTATTATCATTTTTTTGCGTTTTAAGTTTATTAAACAAGCCAATAGGCACTGAGCTGGCTCTTATATCGGTTGCCATAGCAGCATAAAATAACTCATCGCGCGATATTCTGTTTAACTGCTCACAAAAGCCGCTGTATAGGGCATTGGAGCCTTCTATAAAGCGCAAATCAAAAAATATTTTGCAGTTAAGCATGGCGCTAGGCGTTGGGCTTTTTATCCATTTAAAAAAGCGCTCGCACCACTGGCTTACACTCATTCTGCACTCATCGCTGCTGGCCATAATATTCCCTGGGCAACGCCTAATGCCACATTCTACTAACTGCTCACATACAAACTCCCCCATGTGTTTAAAGTAAGCTTGGTGTTGCTCGCTTAAATCATCTGGGAGTAATAAGCCGTTGTCTTGGTCTGAATGTAGGGTTTGCTCTTCGCGTGCTTGCGAGCCAAAACATATAAAGCAAAAACTGGTGGGGGCTGCGCCATTTTCTTCTTGAAATAAATGAATAAGACGCGAAGTAAGTGCATCGGTTAAGCCGCTGAGCAATTTACCAATTAGCGATATGTCTTCTATGTTGTACGAAAAACTACGCAGTAACTCAGGGATTTCGCCCGCATAACGTTTTAAATCGGCAATGCTGTGAGCTTTATAAATACGGCCAATAAGCTGCACAGGGTCACTTTTTTGCTGGCGCAGTAAATCGGTACTGGTAAGCATACCCAAAGGCTTATGGTTTTCATCAAGTACAGGTAAATGATGAATATTGTATTTAAGCATTAAATGCAAAGCAGAAAACACCCGATTGTTTTCAAATATAAATTTAGGCTTTGCACTCATTATGCTGCTAACCGCATCTTGCGGGTCTACCTCGTCGGCCAGTACACGGTTACGTAAGTCGCGGTCGGTCACTACGCCAACTAAAATGGCGTGTTCGGTGATCATAATTGACGATACGCCGTGTTTTTTCATTTTTTTAGCGGTTTGCCTAATACTGGCATCGGGGGCTAAGGTTATGGCGGTGCGGGTCATCAGCTCAGATATTCTGCGCTCAGACCAGCTATCGTTTTTACTTTTATAATGAGATGAAAGTAAACGATTGGCGTGCGCGCGTACAAAATATTGCTCAAACGGTTTGTATTGATGACGTAAAAAGTCAAAATGCGTTTGCGCAAGCATATACACTATGCCCTCTTTTTGTACCTGTAACCTATTTTGAATCGCTTCCCCTGTTAACAAAGAAGGATAGCCAAAGTAATCTCCCTGCGCTAAGCGCTTCACTACATCGCCTTTTGCATCCACTAGGTCGTATAAACCAGAGCGAATTAAAAAAAGCTTTGGGGTTTGCGTTTGCAGCCACTGCGCTTGGTTTTCTCGGGTTAAATAAACACTATCAATATGGCTTACAAAATACTCACACGCACTGTCGTGTAGCATGCTAAATGGCGCCTGCATACACACAAACTGGGCAACTTCTTGCTGCTCTACACTCATTGCTGTACTCTTAAAAAGTATACACAAAACCTAATGTACTCATTATTTGAACAAATAAAAAGCCCGACTAAAGTCGGGCTTTTGGTGCTTTATTTTTAAGTAGGCTTAGCGCATTAATGTGCGTGTGCTTCACCTGACCCTTTAGGATTACGAATACCTTCCACCATTTGTTGTATTTCAAGCGGTGTCGATTTTGTTAATTTAAGTACAGTTGCAGCTACCACAAAGTTAATTATCATCCCCACTAAGCCAATTCCTTCGGGTGAAATACCTAAGAACCAATTTTCTGGGCTATTAAGCTCAGGGCTTACAAATTTAAAGAAGATAATATACGCAGCGGTAAAGCCTATACCGGTCACCATGCCAGCAATTGCACCTTCTTTATTCATTGTTTTAGAGAATATCCCCATAATAATTGCCGGGAAGAAACTCGCCGCCGCTAAACCAAAGGCAAAGGCGACCACCGATGCAACAAACCCAGGCGGGTTAATCCCAAAGTAAGCCGATATAACAATGGCAATCATCGCAGCTAAACGAGCAGCTAGTAGCTCTTGTTTATCGCTTATGTCGGGTTTAAGGGTGCGTTTAAGTAAATCGTGCGACACTGATGTTGAAATAACCAGCAATAACCCTGCTGTGGTTGAAAGCGCAGCAGCAATACCACCGGCCGCAACTAATGCGATTACCCATGCTGGTAAATCAGCAATTTCAGGGTTAGCCAGTACCATAATATCGCGGTCTACTTTTACTTCGTTTGCGCTTGTTGGGTCTTCTACCTTGCCGGCGGTGTAAAACATTTTGCCGTCGCCGTTTTTATCATTAAAGGTAATTAAACCCGTGCGTTCCCAGTTTTTGATCCACGCAGGTGCTTGAGCGTACTCTGTACCGCTACCATCTTTACCGTTAATGGTGTCAATCATGTTTACACGTGCAAACGAGGCAACCGCCGGTGCAGTAGTGTAAACAATAGCAATAAATACCAGTGTCCACGCTGCTGAAATACGGGTATCTTTAACGCGAGGTACAGTGAAAAAGCGAACAATTACATGCGGTAAACCAGCAGTACCCACCATTAAAGCGCCGGTAATAGCAAATACGTCAATCATGCTTTTAGAGCCTTCGGTGTATTGTGCAAAGCCCAGCTCTGCGCTTAACCCGTCTAGCTTATCAAGTACATACATGCCTGAGCCATCACTCAATGTGGCACCAAAGCCGGTTTGCGGGAAGAAGTGGCCTGTCATCATCATTGAAATAAAGATAGCGGGCACAAGATAGGCAAACACAAGCACACAGTACTGCGCTACTTGCGTGTAGGTAATGCCTTTCATGCCGCCAAGTACCGCATAGAAGAATACAATCACCATTCCAATGTAAACACCGGTTTCAATTTCTACTTCTAAAAAGCGCGAAAATACCACGCCTACGCCACGCATTTGTCCAGCAATATAAGTAAAACAAATAAAGATGGCACACAAAATAGCAACAACACGTGCTGTTTGTGAGTAGTAACGGTCTCCTATAAAGTCAGGTACAGTGAATTTGCCAAATTTACGTAAGTAAGGCGCTAAACACATAGCGAGTAATACATAGCCGCCAGTCCACCCCATTAAGTAAACACCGCCATCGTAACCTGCAAACGAAATAATACCCGCCATTGAAATAAACGACGCTGCGCTCATCCAATCGGCTGCGGTTGCCATACCATTGGCAAGCGGAGGTACGCCGCCCCCTGCCACATAAAACTCATTTGTAGAGCCTGCACGCGCCCAAATTGCAATGCCGATATAAAGCGCAAAACTTAAACCAACAATTATAAATGTGAGTGTTTGAACATCCATTACCTAGCTCCTATTCGTCTACGCCGTATTTTTTATCTAACGTGTTCATTTTGAAAACGTAAACAAAAATCAAAGCTACAAAGGTGTAAATAGCGCCCTGTTGTGAAAACCAGAAGCCAAGTTTAAACCCAAAAAAACGTACTTCATTCAGTACATCTACCAGTAATATGCCAAAGCCAAATGAGACCACAAACCACACTGCTAGTAACTTAAACAGTAGTGAAATGTTTTCTGCCCAATAAGCTTTTGCTTGTTCTTCATCTTTAAAAGCCATTTTTATTTTCCCCTTTAAGCATTGCATAATTGCAATGAGTGGTTTTTTTATAGTCGGTTATTAATTTAGCAACGCGGCGTGAAGAGTGAAGTGAGACCATAGTCGTAACAGCCTGTTAACGTTTACGTAAACTGCAAATGCAATTGTATTTAAAAATACAATTACACATAATTTTCAGTAGGTTAGCTTTTACCAAAGGGCGTTAACGGCAAAATTTAAGTGGCTTTGTGTAAAAATGCGACATTAGTCTAATAAATCATCAACAATATAAATAATCATTTAAAATCAACATAATAAAAACAACGTTAATATTTTGCATAAAATTGTGCACGCACACTTAAAGTTATCTCTGTTATTGTGTGTGGGTATAAATAATAAGGTTTAATAACAACATGACTGCTGTACTGATTTTTGTAGCATTAGGCTATATTGGGGTGCTTTTTTGGCTTGCTAATTGGGGCGATAAAACAACACCACTTGCTAAACGGATTAGCCATCATCCTTTTGTGTATTCGTTATCGTTAGGGATTTATTGTACCTCGTGGACGTACTATGGTTCGGTTGGTACCGCCGCCACCAGTAGTTGGAGCTATTTACCTATTTTATTAGGGCCTTCATTGTTGTTCTTTTTTGGCCAAGGCTTTTTACGCAAACTGGTATTAGTAAGTAAAAAACAAAACATTACCACCATTGCCGATTTTATTTCTGCCCGCTATGGTAAACGTCAAACCAGTGCAATACTGGTCACTGTTATTGCCCTACTTGCTACCATTCCCTATATTGCGCTGCAGTTAAAAGCACTCAGTACCAGCTTTTTGCTTTTGCAAAACAGCAATCAAATATCTGGCGAAATGCTTACCCTCACCGCCACGTTAATTATGGCGCTGTTTGCAATATTTTTTGGTACCCGTAAGGTAGATGTTACCGAGTACCGCTCTGGGCTTATGCTAGCAGTCGCCTTTGAGTCAATGATAAAGCTCATTGCGCTTATTGCCGTCGCTGGCTTAGCCTTGTACACCTTATTTAATTTACCCACCCTTAGCGGCGACAAAGTCACAGAGTCGATTTGGCAACACTGGGGCAACTTTAACTTTTTTAGTTTTAACTTTATTGGCCAGTCACTTATGGCTGCCGCGGCCATAATTTGTTTACCACGACAATTTCATGTCACCGTGGTAGATAACCAAGACAAACGCCATTTATTTACTGCTCGCTGGGCTTTTCCGCTGTATTTATTACTCACCGCCGCGATGATAATTCCTATTGCTACTGCCGCAATTCACCCAAGTATTGGTAGCAGTTTTTCACCCGACAGCTTTGTATTAGCGCTACCGCTTATTCACGACCAAGCTTTTTTAAGTACCTTTGTATTTATTGGCGGGCTTTCTGCAGCCACCGCCATGATAGTGGTGGCCACACTTACGCTTAGCACCATGATCTCTAACGATGTAGTGCTGCCGCTTCTGCTACGCCGTAAATTTAAGCGCAACTTAATTACCAGCAGTTATAAATCGCAAATTTTATTAGTCAGGCGTTTTACCATAGCCGGCATACTTATATTGGCTTATTTTTATCAGCAATGGTTTGGCCATGGTAGTGCGCTGGCTAGTATGGGGCTGGTGGCATTTTCGTTAGTAACGCAGCTGCTCCCGGCTATTGTGGGCGGGCTTTACTGGCGAAAAGGCCATGCTTATGGTGTATATGCGGGGCTATTAGCGGGTTTTATTTGTTGGGTATTATTTTTAATGATGCCAATTTTAGATGCCGGCAGCGCTCTTGATAGCGAGCTTCAGCAAACCCTTATTACACGCGGCACTCTGATTGCCTTATTTGCTAACATTGGTTGTTATATTAGCTTTTCGTTAGGGGCAGAAGAGCGCTTGATAGACAAAATTCAGGCGGCTGCATTTGTTAACCCTAAAGATCAGGCTATTTTATCGCGCCGCTTAAACAAAAATGTTAAAGCCACGGTTTACGACTTTAAAATACTACTGCAAACCTTTTTAGGTATTCAGCGTAGCCAACAAGTACTGGCGCACTTTTCACTTTCGCACCAGCTAAGTGACAATAATGCCCACCCCGAGCCCGAATTTATAGCCTACTGCGAGCGTGCGTTAACTGGGGTGTTAGGGGCGTCTTCGGCGCAGGCGCTAATCCGTACGGTTTCATCGGGTAAACGAATGGCCTTTGAAGAGGTGGTTAACTTTTTTGACGAAACCACACAAGCACTGCAGTTTAACCAAAACCTTTTGTATACCTCGCTCGAAAATTTAAGCCATGGTATTTCGGTGGTCGATAAAGATTTAAAACTAGTGGCATGGAATAAGCGCTACAGCCAAATGTTTGGCTACCCCGACGGCTTTTTAGAAGTGGGGCAACCCATTGAAGATATAATAAGGTACAACGCAGTACGCGGTGAATGTGGCCCTGGCGAAATAGAGCGCCAAGTAGAAAAACGCGTTCAGCATTTAAAAAATGGTAGCTCGCATCACTTTATTCGCCACCGCCGTAATGGCCAAGTGTACGAAATGATAGGTAACCCCCTGCCCGATGGCGGCTTTGTAACGAGTTTTTCAGACATTACAAACCATATAAGTACGCAAAATGCGCTTGAAGAAATTAACATGGATCTTGAAAACCGCATTGAAGCGCGAACCCAAGAAGTGCAAACCATTAATAAAGATTTACAAGCACAAATAGATAGCCGAGTAAAAACAGAGCAAGCACTTACTTTAGCCAAGCGCGAAGCAGAGCAAGCCAACGACAGTAAAACGCGATTTTTAGCACTGGCTAGCCACGATATTTTACAGCCTCTTAACGCGGCGCGTTTATACCTTGCAGCCATTGATGAAAAGCAGCTTGATACAACTAACCAAAATAGCTTTAATAAGCTTGGCCACAGTTTAGACTCAACCGTGCATTTAATGTCGGCCTTACTAGAAATTGCCAAGTTAGAGCAAGGCGCAATGACCCCAACCCCTCGGCACTTTTGTATAAACGATATACTTATGCCACTGCAAAGTGAGTACGCTATTTTATCAAGCGATAAAGGCTTAAAACTAACCGTGCGTTCAAACGCACAAATTGTGCATAGCGACATTACCTACTTGCGCCGAATTATACAAAACTTGGTGTCTAATGCGGTTAAATACACCGAAACAGGGCGAGTATTAATAGCGTGCAGAAACCGTAAACACAATTTACGTATAGAAGTATGGGACACCGGCCCAGGTATTAGCCAAATAGAACAAGCTAAAATATTTAACGACTTTTACCGTATAGAAGCCGGTGATAACAAAGGCGTTGGTTTAGGGCTTGGCGTTGTAAAACGTATGGCCGATTTACTTAGCTTAGAGCTTGATGTGCACTCAGAGCCCGGTAAAGGGAGCCGCTTTAGTATTGAGGTACCCTATGGCGATGCGCAGTTTGTACAGCAAAAAGCAACGGCCAGCAGCTTAGTAGAAAACCGCGCCGCGATTAACATAGTCGCGGTAGACGATGACCCCGAAAACCTAGCAGCAATGGCCAGTTTACTTAAAAAGTGGCAAGCCAATTACACCTTGTTTGACGATGTAAATAAAGTACTCGCGCACGCTAAACAGCACGCAGCGCCCGATGTAATTTTAATGGATTACCAATTAGGTAATGATTGCGATGGTATTTCGCTTATAAAAACACTGCGTGATACATGGCAAAGCGAAGTGCCCGCCATACTTATAACCGCCGTACGCGACACCGAGCTTAAACAAGAAACCAAAGCGGCTAATATTCATTATTTAAGTAAGCCGATTAAGCCTGGTAAGCTTAAAGCCTTACTTAATCACAGTACGTAATAGCCAATTGGCAGCGAAAAATAAGCCCAGCATTAGCTGGGCTTATTTATGTGCTTAACAAAGCGTTGGAACCCTTAATTATTAGGCTGGTTTGGCTTGGCTTCGTAGTTTTTGAAATAACCAACTAAGCCCCACTAACGACAAGCCTAAGCCGATAAACGACAGCGCTTTTAAAAGCCCCGTTAAATTAGCCATGTCCACTAAGAATACTTTTAAAATAACGGCTGCCAATAATCCTAACCCTATTTTTTGGATTAATAGCTGATTTTTTAAATGCCCTAACACCACAGTAATAGCCCCTAACACAAGCCAAATAACCGAGTAGCTATAAAGCTCCGCGTTGCTTGCACCTGTTGATAAGTAAATATAAGGGCCTTGCCAGTATTGGCGTATAAAGCCATTAATTGCCAATACACTCAATACACCCGCTACTGTGAGTATAAATGGCGCAGCTTTTGTATACAGCGGCTTAATTAACGTATAAAGCCAAAGCACGAGACCCGCAGGCACTAACCAAAGCAAAAATAGCCAATTAAATACAAAATATTCGCCAATATAAATAGAGCTTAAAAATGGGTTGGCGTTTAGTAAGATGCTCAGTGCAGTAACACCCGCAGCACCTGCTAATGCCATGCCTGCCACTTGGTATAATTTAGCTAAGCTACCGGCAATACGAGCACGGTGTAAATATACACAACCCAGTGCAAGCCAATTACAGGTGAGTAAAGCTTGTTCGTAAAAGCTCAAAGAATCAAACTGCGGATAGTGTCCTACCAGTTGATAGCTGGTTTCGGTGGTAATAAATAACGCCAAGCAATGCAGCGCTGCGCCTTCAAGCCAAACTTTTAACTGCGATGCGTTAAAGCATTTGGCTGCAGTGTAAAATAACACCACACACAAAGGATAAACTACTAAGCTCCAGTGCACACCCAATACACTAAGCGCCTCGTAACTTGGGGTCCACGGTGACAGTGTAAGGCGAAGTAGTAATGCAGCCACCAGCGCTTTAATTGGCCAATGTGGCATAGGCACCCGATAGCGGTTTATTAACACGCTAATAAGTAAAACTTGAATAGCCAGTGCAATGGTTAGCCCGCTGTCATTTAATAACATAGTGATAGCAAGCGTGATGTTGGCATTTGCCCCCACCCAATATGTAAAGCGCTGAAAAAGCGTTGCGCCACCTATTGCGCACTTAATTAAAATGGCGCTACTTGTAAGTAGTATCACTGCCCACAATGGATAGGCTGTGGCCAACGCATGGTTTGGGATTATAGCGTATAAGGTGGCAATCATTATAAATACGCTAAACGAGGCAGTAATATGAAAAGCCAATCGTTTAGGTTGCCACTTTATACCAAAATAAAGCCCATATACGCTGAGCGCTAACCCTAAAAATATAGCGCCACCATATTGGTGCCTAAATATAAATAGCGAGTCAGAATAATCAGCATAATAAGAAGGCGTACTTAATAGCCAGAGTACAGCTATTAACATCGCCACCCCTTGCCATAAATCCCAGCGGCTATTTTTAAGCACTAAAAACAGCAATGTTAATATGCTTAACGCATTTATTATTTGCCACTGTAAGTAGTTATTACTATCAAAAAGCATAGCCAGTAACAAAGGGACAATACAGGCAAGCATTAAAGGGTTACTAGGGAGTGCATTTATTAGGCGCTTTAAACTATGTGGGCGAGTTTCAACAACCGCAAGTTTTAACCCCAAACGTGGCACGGCAATTAAACCAATAACACTTAATAGCCCATACGTGCCCATAAGCCAAATGGTGCTGCTGTTAGCTAAAGTAAAGCCAACAACATACCAGCTCAAATGCCCCGCCCAAAGTAAATACCACAGCCATGCACGCTGTACTTTATGCGCGACCAGCGCAGCAGATAAGCTCACAAACCCAATGTACATATAAAGCGCAAATAAATTATTGCTGCCAGTATTAATCAGCACGGGGACACAATAAGCACCAATAATACCTAGTACGGCTAATACTGGGCCAAGCATTATTGCCATAGCGCTCGCACTTATGGCAATAACCCCAAGGACAACAAATGCTGTTAAAGGGCTGATCATGTTATAGCTGCTATACGCTAATAAGGTCAGTGCAAAGCACGTAATAAAACCCCCACTGGCAAGCGCTGCAGGTATATAGTTATTAAACCCTTCAAATACACTATTTTTGTAATGCATATAAGCTGCGGCTGCAATTAAGCCACCACCAAATAAACCACCTAGGATTAATCGCATTGCAGGAGAGAGCAACCCGGCTTCTAAACTGTACTTTGCTAAAAATATACCGCCTAGCGCCAATGCGATTGCGCCTATCCAGGTCATCCAGTTTTGTTCAAAGTCGCTACGCAGTTTTTCAAAAAAAGAAGTGAAAAGTGTGGGTTTGAGGTTTTTACTGCCTTGCTTATGTTTACTGGCAGAAGCATTACCGGGAGTCTTTATTGCTGAAGCTGGCGTTTTTACCTGCCCACGAGGCTGACTTGGCTGATTGGATTGATTAGGACTAACTTGATTAAAAGTCGCTTCATTGCTATTTGCTTGGGCCGTGTCTGCATGTTCAGCTGTGGAGCAATCGGTGCTTTTATCGGCGTTTTCACCGTGGCTTTGTGCGTTGTTAGCTAATTCTAAACTAAGTACTTTTGCTTTTAATTGGGTAATTTCTTGCTTTAAATTACTAAGTTGTGCAATTGCGACAATACCGCAAATAGCACCGGCCATTATAGCAAATGCAAATAAACCCACTATTCCTAAAAACTCATCCATGGCACGCTCTTTTTATTTATTATGTTATGAGTGTACCTAAAATTTTTAAAAGTTATAGCACTCTGCTTATATATGGGTTTATTTAATGTAAACAAAATCACGCTACAGCCAGGCAAAAAAAGCCCCAAACAATAATGCTTAGGGCTTTTACTTTCTAGAACGTGTTACATGTTACTTATTCTACGCTGTCTGTAATTGTGCGCGTTACACTCATTTTAAAGCCTGAACTGGTTGTCTCATCGTGCTCTAAAATTAAGATATAGTTACCTTCTTCGGTAAAATCTATATCGCTTTGTTGAATTAACACTATTTGTTGGCCGTTATCTTCGTATACGGCATACACAGTGTAAGCTTCATCATCTACATCAATTTCTTCTTGATCGTATCTATCTAAGCCATCAATTACATTGGTGGCGTCATCAACAGTTTCACCATTTAAGGTAAAGTACACGTCAACTTCGCTTACTGTTTGCCCTGCGTAGCTTTCAATTAGGTTAACAACCGAAATAGTATGGCTGTAGCTGCTAGGTGTTAGGTTTTCCTCAACACTCATCATGCGTAAACCATTATCGACATCGTTGTAAAAAACGCCTACCGCACTTTGCTCGCGCTCTAGGGTCATTAAAAAGTTATCGGCAAGCTTAGTGCCCTCTTCGTCGTACATTGCAACGCTGTAACTGTTTGGCGAAAGCTCAACGTAATCGGTGTAGGTATCGCTTGCTACCGTATTGGTATCGTTAACTGTGGTGCCACGGGTCGTGCTAAAGCTAACTGGCGAGTAATCGTCAACGGTATTTATAAAGCGCAATTGGCCTAACGCTGATTGGTGCTTTAGTGCTGTAACATAGTTATTGTCAGTCACAATATCGAGCGTGATACCATTTTCTTCTGTTGCATAACTTGGGCGGATCATGGCTACGTAGCTTTCTTCATCGTAAAAATAAACCGACTCCGACTCATACACTACATCAGTGCTACCTGCCTCAGTGATATAAATTGTGTAGTAACCCTCATCAAGGGTTTGTAAATCTAGCTCACTCAAATACTGTGTTGATGTAAATAGTTCAGCACTTTCAAATACGCCATCATCGGTTGCTAGGTAAATATCGTAGCTAGTGTCTTCACTGGTGATATTGTAAAAACCTAAGTTAAACTCGTCTGTATCACTTGAAATGGGCACACTTAGCTCTGTGAACGTAGGTTCGTCAAAGTTACCGCTCATTACAATTAGTTCGGTTTTGTCACCTTTGATTGATACTTCTTGTTCGCTAATTGTAATGTAGCTGTCGTTTGCATCTAAGTATTCAAAGCTTAAATCGTAAGTGCCGGTGCTGTAATTATGACGCGTGGTTACATCAGCAAAATCAGTGCCTGAGCGCTCAGTTTCGTCTACAAATAAACGCGTATATGGGCTGTTATAAGAGCCATTATATAATTGTACGTAGCCTGTATCACTTGAGCCGTCGCTGCCGCCACAACCAACTAGAATAGACATTAAACTTAGAGGTAAAGCAGCTTTCAACAGAGAGTTGGTCATTAAAGTTTCCTTATTATTAAAATCACTATTATGACTTCTTTGCTGCATTTTAATTTCATAGTTTACAAAGTATTACCCTCGCTGACAGTTCTTTACGAAAACGTTTAAAAGTGTAATAAATGTGCAAATAATAAGGATATTTGCGTAGAAAGCTTAAGGGGCTATTTTATATTGATCTCGGCCATTATTTTTAGCAACGTATAAAGCCATGTCTGCCCGCTTCATTACCTTGTCGAGGGGCTCGTTAGCGCTTTGCAGCGCCATACCAATACTTACGGTAAGCTGTTTGACCTGTTTAACTTTAATATTGTGCGCAATGTCTATTAGTTGCCCACAAAATTCAGCCGCTTGGCTTATATTACCGGTAGGCAAATAGCCGCCAAACTCCTCACCGCCTAAACGAGCAAATACTGCATTATTAACAAATGCACTATTATACTTAGTAGCTAACTGCTGTAGTACTAAGTCACCCTCATCATGGCCAAACTCATCATTAATAGCCTTAAAATGATCAATATCTATAATTAAAATAACGTAAGGCGTACTAGGGGCAGTTTTAACATGCCGATAAAAATAGCGTCTATTATGTACTTGTGTAAGATCGTCCGTTATCAACTCGTGCGCTAAACGGTTATGTATACTTTGTACAAAACGCATGGTCTTAAATAACCCATAGGCGGTAAAAAACATTCCCATGGTTCTGCATAAGTCTTCAAAATAAACACTCATCCAATAAGGCTGCACAACTAATTCATCTATTACATCAGCTGTTGTACCCATACTCCATAGCAATAAACCTAAAGTAGAAAACACGTACGCTTGTTTTGAAAGCTCAGAGCATTGCACTATCCAAAATAAAAATACGAGCACGATGAGATTGCAAAAATCGGTAGTAAAACCGTACACGTTATTTTGCACATCTAAAGGGGGGAAAGTATTTAAAGCATAAAGCGAGAAGGTAATGATATAAAGCAATAATGCTATACTTACCGCTTTATTTACCCAACTCATTTTATAAAAGTTTGACAATCTAACAGTAAGTTTTACAGTTTCAATCATAGGGTGGCGCTTTTTAGTGCGTTATTAACAAACTATAGCACACCAGAAAAAACCGTTATAAAAGGTTACCTTACCCTGTACTTTCTGGGTTATTTCACCACCTTGTATACAAAAGCTTGAGCAATGCAGACACAAATACAATGCAAAGCTACAAACCCACATTTGCATTAGTACCTACACAGTTTTAGTCGCGCTGAGCAGCTTACTTAACTATACCAACCAAGCATAAAACTATATTAGAGTGCTAAGGCCCCATAAAGCTAATATTAAAATAGTAATAGCAATCATCGCTTTAGTTTTGTGTTTACTGATTATTTGCTCGGCTTTATTACCTGCGTAATATACAACAACGGCTAAACTAAAATAGCGAATTGAACGAGCAATACCAGAGGCTAATAAAAACAAACCAATAGAGTATTTCGTAGCCCCAGCGGCAAGCATCGCAATTTGAAACGGAATGGGCACAATGCCCAGCGTCATTACAAACCAAAAACCTTGGCTTTGCATTTGCTGCTTAACATTTTCAAATTGCTCTTGGCTTGAAAACATTTCAATAACCCAGTCACCTACAGCGTCAAATAGGTAATAACCCAGCGCATAACCAAATAAAGCACCAATCACGCACCCAACTGTAGCCATAAGCGCTATTAACCAAAGCTTTTCACGACGTGCTTGCATAAGAGGCACAAGCACTGCTTCAAGCGGAATAGGGACTATCGTGGACTCTAAAAACGACGCTACGGTAATGCCTGTTAGCATATGTTTAGAATCTATAAAGTGCCGTGTTTTTTCTTTTAGTTTTTTTTGAATAGCCATGTAAATCCCTTTTTGCTTGTGAGGATAAGCCGTTGCTCAATGGGTTAATTCTTACATATTTACGTTAATACACGCTGAAAACATTTAAAGATTTAACAGCCACATAACTGTTAACAAATTAGCAATATTTATAAGAATATTTTATTATGTGCCAATGCAGTTAAATACCTACCAAAGCAGTTAAAATTTATGCAAAGTGCACGTTTTATTCCCTTTAGAAAACAAGATATTGTTGATATGTGTAGCGCTGAGCTCACAAACAACTCAGAGCAAACATCGTTTAAACAATTTTGCGATTTATTAGCAAGCCTTATCCATTACGATTACCATTCAACACTTGAGTCGCTCAAAAATAACTACGCGCCCTTTGATCCTAATAGCGATACGCGATCTTTAGCGCCAGTATCAGCTGATCAAAAAGCGCAGTGCCAACGCGAATTTGCTAAAGATTTTGCTAAGGTACTTAATGCAGCTAACTTTGAAGTGATCACCCATCAAGACCTGCAAGATGCACTCAACGAAGAATCCCTTTTTAAAGTACGCCTTGAGGTAGAGTTTGACGACTTTGAAGAAGTGGTTTTTTACCGCCGTGGCGAATCACAACTCACTGAAACCATAACCAGCTTTTGGGGCTTGCGTAAAAAGCCCCTGCACTTTACCAATTACGACCGCGTTGCAGTGTTTATTCGCTTTAAAGATAAAGCCTACTTTGAGGCTAAAAATAAAACGCCTTTAGGGTTTGAACCAAGCTCTACCATAGTTAAGCTGTTTCAAAATGTACCCAAAGCCGACCTTGAAATGCTATTTCCAAATAGCGAAGTACGTATGCGCCCTATAGATAAAGTGATTATTGGCTCATCGGCTTTAGTAGGCGGTGCTGTGGTATTAATCACTAAGCTTGGCGCATCTATTTTATTGTTATTTGCTTTATTTGCTTTTTGGGGTGGCTTTAGAAGTGAAGCCGTAGAAATGACCCAACAACACTTTATTACCTTTGCTATTGGAATGGGGGTTTTTGGCAGCTTTATTTTTAAAGAGTGGAGTAAATTTAAAAACCGTAAAATTAAATTTATGAAAGCGCTAAGCGATAACCTCTACTTTAAAAATCTAGATAACAATGCCGGTGTTTTTCATACCCTTATTGACGCCGCCGAAGAAGAAGACATAAAAGAAGCCCTGCTTGCCTACACATTTTTACTAAAATCAGAAAGTGGCTTAAGCGCACAAATGCTTGATGAGCAAATAGAGGCGTGGTTTAAAACAAAGTATAAATGCGAACTCGACTTTGAAATTAGCGATGCGCTTGAAAAGCTCACTCGGATGCGTTTAGTAACCTGCACTAACGATGTGTATAGTGCAATAAATTTAGATCATGCCAAAACTATTTTGGATGAGCGCTGGGATAATCTTTTTCAATATAATTAACCTGCATGGTTTACTTAACAACAAAAAGCAGCTGAAACTTCAGCTGCTTTTTACGTTGTATTTTGAGCTGCAACTAACTAAGTTGCTTGTTAAATTTTGCATGCACTAATTTATAAAGCGCAGGCAATATTAATAGCGTCAGTAGAGTTGATGAAATAATTCCGCCAACCACAACCGTTGCCAGCGGCCTTTGTAGCTCAGCGCCGGTGCCTGTATTTAGCGCCATAGGAATAAACCCTAAACTCGCCACTAAAGCCGTCATAAGTACTGGTCGCAAGCGCGAAAGCGCACCGCTTTGTATTGCATCTATCAAACTAAGCCCATCAGCTCTTAACTGTTTAATAAACGACAGCATAACCACACCATTTAATACCGCTACACCACTTAGCGCGATAAACCCCACACCTGCCGATATTGATAACGGCATATCGCGTAGCAGTAACGCGAGCACACCACCACTAAGGGCAAGTGGTACGCCACTAAATATAATAAACGAATCACGCAGTGAATTAAACGCGCTATAAAGCAGGCCAAATATAAGTAATAAAGTAACCGGTACCACCAGCGATAGCCGCTTACTTGCTGATTCTAACTGCTCAAACGTGCCGCCGTATTCAATCCAATAACCACTAGGTAAATTAAGCTGCGAATTTAAAGCGGCTTGCGCATCGCTTACAAAGCTTGCTAAATCGCGCCCTTCTACATTTGCAGTTACTACAACATTACGCTTACCGCTTTCACGGTTTATTTGATTAGGCCCTTTATTAATACTAATATTTGCAACTTCGCCCAGCGGTACAAATGCAAGGTCGGGATTAGCACTTTTTGGCACAGCAACAGGTAAACGTGCAAGCTGTGTTATATCGCTAGACCAACGCTCATCTAAACGCACTAATAACGAAAAACGTTTGTCGCCTACATAAATTAGCCCAGTTTTTACACCACCTATAGCAGCACTTACACTTTGCTGTATATCGGTTACGGTTAAGCCTAACAGCGCCATGTGGTCGCGAAGCGGCGTTACCGAAAGTGTAGGCAGGCCTTCCATCTGCTCAAGGCGTACATCGGTTGCGCCAGTAATATTTTGTACCAAGGCTGTGGCTTTTTCACCGAACTGTTTTAATGTTGATAAATCATCGCCATAAATACGCACAGCCACATCGGCGCGCACGCCAGCAATTAGCTCGTTAAAGCGCATTTCTATTGGTTGGGTAAACTCATAGTTATTACCGGGTACTTCATTAACTAAATGACGAATTTGCTTAACCAGTTCTTCTTTGCTTAAAGCAGGATTTGGCCATTGATCGCGAGGTTTTAACATTAAAAAGGTGTCGGCAACGTTAGGTGGCATAGGATCGTTTGCTACATCGGGAGTACCAATTTTTGAAAATACTTTTGCCACCTCCGGCTTAGCTAAAATGGCTTGCTCAAGCTCTTTTTGCATTTTTACCGATTGCTCAATACCGGTGCCGGTAATGCGCAGCGCATGCATAGCGATATCGCCCTCATCAAGCTGCGGTAAAAATTCAGCCCCCATATTTTTAACTTTAAAGCCAAGCGCAATTACAAGCACACCCGCAATACTAACCATCATCCACGGTAATTTAAGCGATAAGCCAAGTAGCGGTT
The DNA here is from genome assembly GCF_023161935.1 of Pseudoalteromonas sp. 2CM28B. Classification (NCBI taxonomy): domain Bacteria; kingdom Pseudomonadati; phylum Pseudomonadota; class Gammaproteobacteria; order Alteromonadales; family Pseudoalteromonadaceae; genus Pseudoalteromonas; species Pseudoalteromonas sp. 2CM28B. Next base: position 366,568 of record NZ_JALNTH010000001.1, on the reverse strand, counting down.
TATAGCCTTTTTTAATTCCGCGCATCACGGCATTTTCGCTCTCACTCACCTTAGCGCGTACAAATACCGCAATGGCGGCAGGTACAAAAGTTACTGCAAAAATAAGTGCGCCAACTAGTGCAGCAACAACAGTAAATGCCATTGGCTGAAACATTTTGCCCTCAACACCACTTAATGCAAACAGCGGTAAATACACCAGCATAATAATTAAAATGCCAAATACTGCTGGGCTGAACACTTCTTTAGTGGCGGCGGTTACCACATTTAAACGCTCGTTTAGTGTAAGTTGCCTGCCATGCTTATGTTGCGCAAGGCCAAGTTGCCTTAAGCAGTTTTCAACTACAATTACAGCGCCATCAACAATTAAACCAAAATCGATTGCGCCTAGGCTCATTAAGTTACCCGACACCCTATTACCTACCATACCGGTTATGGCAAATAACATACTAAGCGGAATAACCATGGCCGTAATCAATGCGCCAGTTACGTTACCCAGTAGTAGCAGTAAAATAACAACCACCAGCACCGCGCCTTCAAACAGGTTGGTTTTTACAGTGTCTATGGTTTTATCAACAAGGGTTGTACGGTCATAAACAGCCTCAACCACTACACCTGCTGGTAGGCTTAGCTGTACATCTTTGAGTTTATCTGCCATGGCTTTTGCCACTACGCGGCTGTTTTCACCAATGAGCATCATGGCGGTGCCAAGCACGGTTTCTTTACCATTATAAGTAGCGGCGCCGGTTCTGAGCTCTTTGCCTAAACGCACGTTGGCCACATCTTTTATGCGAACGGGTGCATCATCTCGCTTAGCAACTACGGTATTGGCTATATCATCAATGGTTTTTAATTGCCCCGGCGAGCGCACTAAATATTGCCCATCAAAACGCTCTATAAATCCTGCGCCTTGGTTACTGTTATTTAATTTAAGTGCTGTGATTACATCGCTTAGCGTGAGCTTATAAGCGAGTAGTTTTTCAGGCATGGGCGCTACTTGGTACTGGCGCTCAAAACCTCCTTGGCTGTTTATTTCGGTAACGCCTTTTACTTTTAATAACTGCGGACGAATAACCCAATCTTGCAGGGTACGTAAATCTTCTGCATTAAATGGCGTGCCATCATCTTTTAATGCACCGTTATTTGCATGCACAGAATAAGTAAAAATCTCCCCTAGCCCGCTGGCAATTGGCCCTAAGTTTGGTTCAATATTGGCTGGTAAATCTGATCGAATACTTTGAATGCGCTCTGATATTTGCTGGCGCGCCCAGTAAATATCGGTGCCTTCATTAAAAATAACGGTAACTTGCGAAAGCCCATAACGCGAAATTGAGCGGGTGTAATCAAGCTTAGGAATACCCGCCATTGCAGTTTCAATCAAATATGTAATGCGCTGCTCGGCTTCAAGCGGGGTAAAACCCGGCGCTTTGGTATTTATTTGCACTTGCACATTGGTTATATCGGGTACGGCATCAACGGCTAAATTTTGTGTGTTGTATACGCCAAACCCAGCAAATAAAAGTGTGAGTGCCAGCACCATCATGTGGCGCTTAACCGCAAACGAAACTATCCAGTTAATCATGTTGCCTCCTAGTGAGAGTGACTTGCGCCGCTTTTTAAAATATCGGCTTTAATTACATAACTGTTCTCAGTTACGTACTCACCGTTTGGCGAAAGCCCTTCGAGCACTTCTACCCATTCGCTATTTTTAGCACCGAGTTTTACTGGGCGTACTTCAAACACATTGCCGCTTTTAATAAACACGCTAGGTTTGCCATTAAATTCCTGAACAGCAATCGCTTTAACGCGTACAGCCGCATCTATTTTTGCAATGCTAATATCACTATTAACATGCATACCAGGTCGCCAATGGCCATCAGGGTTTTTAAGCTCGATTCGCGCACGTGCAATATGCCCGCCACTCATCATTGGGGCTATGTAAAACACCTCACCTTGGGCATTTAAATGATGATGTAAGTCGTACACTGTAGCGCTTTGCCCTATGGCGAGCTTTTCGATGTTATCGGGAAAGGCAGACAGCTCAACCCATACGGTTTCAAGGTTTACTATTTGCATTAAAGCGCTACTGGCAAGCTCGCCGCGCTTTAAATATTGCTCGGTAATAACGCCTGTAATTGGGCTTTTTATGGTGTAATTTTGTAGGGTTTCGCGGTTAGTTATGCTGGCAAGCTTATCGCCTTTTTTAACGTTTTGACCAATGCTGACAAAAATATCGTTAACTAAGCCGGTATAAGGCGCCATTACTTCAACAGTGCTCTGCGCAGTGGGCGCTATAACACCAAATAGAGTATCGGTTAGCTCAACGCTACCTGCTTTTGCAGTGTCAGTTTTAATACCAGCGCGTTCAATTGCTTTCTCGCTTAGCGTTGTACGCCCTTCTTCTTGCTCATAATGATAATTTATTTCAGCGCCTTTATAGCGAGCCATTACATCAAGCTTAAAAGAATGCGGCTCGTTTACGCTCACGGTACTTACTAAATAGTCATCTTCAGCTTTAAAGCGAATAAGCTGTGGCTCTTCACTTAAACGCTGCACGTTTATGGTTACCTTTAACTGGCTTATATCAACGGCTTTACCGTTATTAAACCCATATATTCGCAGCTCAGTATTACCGGCAAACTGGATTAATTTAAGCTCTAAATTAAGCGTGTTATTGGTTAGTAAAAAGCCACCATGCGGGCCTTTTTCTTGGTGTTCATCTTCATGGCCTTCTTCGTGACCTTCTGCGTGATGATTAGCCGACGCCATAGCCGTGCTACTTAAAAGTGGGAGTGTAAGTAATTGCGTAATTAATAATGCGATAAGAGTTTTATTCATGATTGATGAGTCTCAATTAAAGGTTGGCCAGTTAAACGCTCAAGGGTAAGGAGTACTTGATATAGCTCGCTATGGGTGTTGATAAGTGCACGTTTAGAATCAAATAAAGCTTGCTGTGCATCGAGTAATTGCAATACCGATATTTGCCCTTGCTGATAGCTTTTTAAACTTTGTTTTATGAGCGTTTGCGCTTGTGGAATAACGCGCTGTGTTAAAAGCTGTGCTTGCGCCGCTTTACCTTGGTAATACGCATAGAGCGTGCGTATTTGCTTACGTAACTGTATACGTAATTGCCCTTGTTGTTCATTAAGTAGCGTAAGCTGATGCTGCGCCGCCTCAATATTACCGCCATTAGCGTTACTTAATTGCAGCGGCATTGAAAACGAAAACACTAACGAGCTGGCATCAGTTTGCTGGTTATATCGCACACCACCACCAAGGGTTAAATCACTTTGACCCGTTGATTTTTGCAGTGCTAAATTAGCCGTTTGTTGCATGTATTGCTGCTGTAGTAGTGCAAATTCTGGTGCTGTATTTACCATATCAAGTAACGCTGCCTCACTTTTAATAGCAGCTATTTTTGATAAATCTCCCGCATAGTAATCACTCACTTGCTCCTCTTGCCAAAGCTCATTGAGTGCTAAGCGAGAGCGCTCAAATTCACTTTGTAGCATGGCCGTGTTTAAATCTACTTGGCTTAATGCATAACGCATGCGGGTTACATCAGCACTTGAGACCGCACCGGCTTTAGCGCGTTTTTCAATTGCGTTGAGTGCCTGCTTAACAGTGTTTTTACGCTCACTGTTTAGTGCAATTAACGCCTGAAATTTTAGCACTTGGTAATAACGCTCAGCGGTGGTTGCTAAAAGTGCTAACCGAGTATTTTTATACTCAATTGTTTGCGCTTTTATATTTGCAGTAGCGTAATTAATACGATTTTGGCGTTTATCGCCAAGCTCAATTAACTGGCTCAAAGCCAGGGTGTACTGCGCCCCTGAAAACGCATGAGAGCCATGAGTTCCTAAAAAGTTTTCAGCTTCAAAGCTCAGCTCAGGGTTAGGTGAAAGCGCGGCTTGGCTTTTAAGCGCGGTTAATATTTTTTGATGGTAAGGGTAGCGTTTAAGCTGTAAGTTTTGCTGCTCGGTATTTTTAAGCGCTTGCTTTAGCGTTAATACGTTTTGAGGCTCGCTTTTTGCCAAAGCGCTCAATGTTGGTAATGCACACAGTAGCGCCACCAGCATAAGTAGTTTTTTGTTCATATAGCATATCCGTTTTAACAAACAGAGTTGGCTTAATCACTATGCCTATTTTAAAAACAAGCGCGATTAAGCAACCTAAATATGTACATAACTAGCCTTGTAGCGAACAGGCGCAGGCAGTTATATACAAAGTGTTTAAAATTAAAAACTAGCTATAAAAATTGGGTGGCGGAACATCTGGTGGGTAATTTAAACCATTGTAGCAAGCAGGCTGAGCTGCTTGGCTTTTTTCAGGGTTTATAGAGTGATTTAGTGTACTGTAGTAACCACAGTGGCAATGTTGATGGGCATGAATTTCAGTAGGTGGTTGCGCGTCTTCATCGTTTGTATCGGCCACAGGCTGAATGTGCGAAGCATGATTGACTTCTTCTTGTAAATGATACGCGGCAGCATCACAGCTAATAAAGCTGTGTACAAGCACAAGAAGTATCACGACTAAAAAGTAGTTTGAGCGCATCCATTACCTAATTAAATTTAAAGTAGGTTCCTATTTTACAAACTAGGAACAGCGGCATATTAAACCCGCACGCGTCTTGAGGTCAATAAACAACGCGCAAAACCGTTGATAAAAGTTTACTGCCCTTCGTCTACACAACATTCGTTTTGTAAAAAACCAATTACATCGTCTAAGCGCTGGTACATAGCCACGCAATAAAGCGTGCGCCCTTCGCGCCTTTGGCTAATTAGCCCAGCGTTAACTAAACCCGATATATGGTGCGAAAGTGTAGAGCCCGCCATGCTTAGCTCTTCTTGTATATTGCCAACACTAATTCCAGTGTGCCCTGCTTTAACTACACGCTTATATATAGTTAAACGCGTAGGATGGCCTAATTCTTTTAATGCTTTTGCAACGTCGATAATTTCCATTACAACCTCGTAATTTCTAAATTATTAGAAATAATAACAATTTGAATCGTTAAATACAGCTTTATTAGCAAGCTACCTTAAAAGTTAAAAAATAAAACATTTAAAAACAAGGGCATAAAAATCACTTCCATATATCTAGAAATAAAGTATTGACGATATTATTGCCCATCAATATACTTCCATAAAATTCGAAATATAACTTACTTAACGTAAGTTATACCCTGTGTACTTTGGAGTGCGTTATGAGTAATGAAATGCTAGCAATGGCAAAAGAGGCGTTAGGCATGTTTGCCTTTTTAGCTACAGAGTTAACTATTTTATTTATTGTTATTAGTTATTTAGTGGGTGTTTTACAGCTATTTATAACACCCGAAAAAATTCAATCTATTTTAAGTTCAAAAAACGGTAAGGGCTACGTTGTTGCTGCTTTATTGGGGGCTATTACACCATTTTGTTCGTGCTCAACCATTCCGTTTTTAAAAGGATTATTAAGAGCGAGAGCGGGCTTTGGCCCTATGATGGTATTTTTATTTGGCAGCCCGCTACTTAACCCGGTGATCATTGGGTTATTTGTAATTACCTTTGGCTGGCAGGTCGCTTTATTTTACTTTTTAGTGGCTATGGTGGTGTCGGTTGTAGCAGGCTATACCCTTGAAAAGCTAGGCTTTGAAAGGTATGTAAAACCAGAAGCTTACAGCACAGAATCTACTAGTAGCTGCGCAAAACCAAGCTGTAGTGAGCCTAAAGAAGTTGAGCCAAGCTGTGCAACCACAAGCTGCGGCGAACCTAAAGCAATAGAGCCTACTAAAAAAGCGCAGCCTAATCGCTGGGTAAAAGTGTGGCATGCAACCTTTAAAGACTTTAAACAGGTGTTTCCGTACTTAATGCTAGGGGTAGCAATAGGCTCGTTTATTTATGGCTTTATTCCTACCGAGCTAATTGCTAAATATGCGGGCGATGGTATGTGGTATGCCATTCCTATTGCAGCCATTATTGGTATTCCACTTTATATTAGAGCCGAAGCCGTTATTCCGCTAAGTGCCGCATTGGTCAAAAAAGGCATGGCGCTTGGCTCGGTAATGGCATTAATAATTGGCAGCGCGGGCGCAAGCTTAACAGAAGTTATTTTGCTTAAATCAATTTTTAAAAACCAAATGATAGCCGCCTTTTTGTTTGTCATTATTACTATGGCTATTGGTGCAGGCTTTTTATACCAAGCTATTTTTTAAATGCTCATTTTTCTAAACTCAGTGGGTGACACGCCCACTGATTTTTTAAACCGTTTTGAAAAATTAAATATATTAGGGTACCCCACGTAAGCGGCAATATGGGCAACCGGCCAGCGGGTATTTAGTAGCAAGTTTTTAGCCCGTTTAATACGTAAATAAATAAGCTGCTGCATTGGGCTTTTACCAAATTGTGCCTGGCATAACCTGTGTAAATGCGGTGCTGAGTAATGTACTTGTTCGCACATAGCCTCTATTGTCCAATCAAATTGCAGGCGTTCTTCTACCTCTAAAAACAAGCTGGTTAATCTATTTTGCCCGCCTATTTGCGGCTCGCTTTGAAGCGTAGTATTTAAGTAGTGGCTTAAAATAGGCATTACGCCTTCGCGCAAAGTAGCGTTTGCCTCGCTGTATAAAAGCTCCATCGCTAAATGTAATGGCGCTAACTGCTGATTAGTTAATACTTTAGCCTGCGCTAAATTTAAATGTTGCCAACGCTTGGTGTTTGCAAGGTTTAGCCAAATCACATCCCATTTTTCGCTCGCTATTTTAACCTCAAAACTTTGCCTTGCAGGCAATATAGCTAAGCTATTTTCGGCAAGTGCATATTGGTTATTAATGGTTTTTAGCGTGCCCTGGCCAGCCAAGGTATAAAAAAGAGTGTGTTCAAGCGGGTTAGTACGCGCAACACAATAATCACCCAATAAATTTGAGCAACCTGCCAGCTCTATTTCAAGGCTTGGCATTTGCGAAAGCGTGGCTAAATCAATAAACCGCTCTGTACACTCTGGGCCAATATCGAGTACATCTACAATGGTGTTGCGCATAATTTAAAATGATAGCTTTGGATAAATAAAAGAGAGCTTTAAGCATAACCGCAACGCGCTATTTTAGCTATATTTAAGCCACTATAATTGCCACACATGCAATAGGACACGAATGAACTCACTACAGCACATAATTAACCGCCGCGATTGGGAAAACCCAATTTCGGTGCAAGTTAATCAAGTAAAAGCGCACAGCCCACTCAATGGCTTTAAAAGCGTTGACCATGCCCGTACAAACACTCAATCACAAAAACAAAGTTTAAACGGCCAGTGGGATTTTAAATTATTTGATAAACCCGAAGCGGTTGATGAGTCATTACTAAGTGAAACACTCGCCAGCGACTGGCAAAGTATTCCAGTGCCTTCTAATTGGCAACTACACGGCTTTGATAAACCTATTTATTGTAATGTTAAATACCCCTTTTCCGTAAACCCGCCATTTGTACCAAGCGATAACCCAACAGGTTGCTACCGCACTGAGTTTACGATTACGGCGGATCAATTAGCTCAGCGTAATCATATTATTTTTGAAGGCGTAAACTCGGCGTTTCACCTTTGGTGTAACGGTCAATGGGTGGGCTACTCGCAAGATAGCCGCTTACCAAGCGAATTTGATTTAAGCAAACTGTTAGTGGCTGGCACCAACCGCATTGCGGTTATGGTTATTCGCTGGAGCGATGGCAGTTACCTAGAAGATCAAGACATGTGGTGGCTAAGCGGTATATTCCGCGATGTTAATTTACTTACTAAACCGCAACACCAAATACGCGATGTATTTATAACCCCAGATTTAGACGCCTGCTACCGCGATGCGACTTTACATATAAAAACCGCAATAGATGCGCCAAATAACTACCAAGTAGCAGTACAGGTTTTTGATGGCGAACAAGCACTGTGTGAGCCACACATACAAAGCACTAACAATAAACGCGTTGATGAAAAAGGTGGCTGGAGCGATGTAGTATTTCAAACAATTGATATACAAAACCCTAACAAATGGACCGCTGAAACCCCGACCTTATACCGCTGTGTTGTAAGCTTACTAGATGAGCAAGGCAATACAGTAGATGTAGAAGCCTACAACATTGGCTTTAGAAAAGTAGAAATGCTTAACGGGCAGCTTTGCTTAAACGGCAAACCGCTACTTATTCGCGGTGTTAATCGCCACGAACACCACCCCGAAAACGGCCACACGGTGAGTACCACCGACATGATTGAAGATATTAAGCTGATGAAGCAAAATAACTTTAATGCTGTACGTACCGCTCACTACCCTAACCACCCTCGTTTTTACGAGTTGTGTGACGAGCTAGGTTTATACGTAGTAGACGAAGCCAATATAGAAACTCACGGTATGTTTCCTATGGGTAGGCTTGCAAGCGATCCGCAGTGGGCTGGCGCATTTATGTCGCGCTATACGCAAATGGTTGAGCGCGATAAAAACCACGCCTCTATTATTATTTGGTCACTGGGTAACGAATGCGGGCACGGTGCCAACCACGATGCGATGTACGGCTGGTCTAAAAGCTTTGACCCATCGCGCCCAGTGCAATACGAAGGTGGCGGCGCAAATACCACAGCAACCGATATTATTTGCCCTATGTATGCCCGTGTAGATACCCATGTTGCCGACGACGCCGTACCTAAATACTCTATAAAAAAATGGTTAAGCCTACCGGGTGAAACGCGTCCACTTATTTTATGCGAGTACGCCCATGCAATGGGTAACAGCCTAGGTAGCTTTGACGATTACTGGCAAGCATTTAGAGAATACCCGCGTTTGCAAGGCGGCTTTATTTGGGATTGGGTAGACCAAGGTTTATCTAAAACAGATAAAAACGGCAAGCATTATTGGGCTTACGGTGGCGATTTTGGTGATGAGCTAAACGACCGCCAATTTTGTATAAACGGCTTATTATTTCCAGACCGAACACCGCACCCAAGCCTGTTTGAAGCTAAATACAGCCAGCAGCATTTACAATTTACACTGCGTGAGCAAACTCAAAACCAATACACCGTTGATGTATTTAGTGATTATGTATTTAGAGCAACCGATAACGAAAAACTGGTTTGGCAGTTAATAGAAAATGGCCAATGTGTAGAGCAAGGCGAGCAAGTTATTAATATTTCTCCACAAAGTACGCAAACGCTAACTATTAATACAAAAACGGTGTTTAAAGCAGGTGCGCAATATCACCTTAATTTAGATGTTGCACTGATTAACGACTCAAGCTTTGCAACTGCCGAGCATGTATTAAACACCGAGCAATTTAAGCTTATAAATTGCCAAAGTTTAAGCGCTGATACATTTTCGCCTGCTTTAGCAAACGCCTCAGCACATGGCACTGTAAATATTAGTGAAACCGACACACAGCTTAGTATTGAAGGCGATACCTTTAAACTTGTGTTTAATAGGCAATCAGGCCTTGTTGAGCAATGGCTACACAATCAAACCCAAGTTATTAAAAGCCCATTGGTTGATAATTTTTACCGCGCCCCGCTTGATAACGACATAGGCGTAAGCGAAGTAGATAACCTAGACCCTAACGCATGGGAAGCGCGCTGGCTAAGAGCGGGTATTGGGCAGTGGCAGCGTACATGTCGCTCGTTTGAAGTAGTGCAATCAAAAGTAGATATACGTATTACCTGTGTATTTAGTTATGAATTTAATGGCGCAGTACAAGCAAAAACAACTTGGCTTTATACACTTAATAATACCGGTGAAATTAGCTTAAATGTTGATGTACAACTAAACGATACTCTCCCGCCCATGCCACGCATAGGGTTAAGCACAACGCTTAATAAACCAAGCGATACACAAGTAAATTGGCTTGGTTTAGGCCCATTTGAAAACTACCCAGATCGTAAAGCGGCTGCGCGCTTAGGGTTTTACAGCGCACAATATAATGAGCTACATACACCGTATATATTCCCAACCGATAATGGCGTACGTAGTGGTTGCCAATTACTTAGCATTAATAATTTAACCGTAACTGGTGCGTTTTTATTTGCCGCCAGCGAGTACTCACAAAGCATGTTAACGCAAGCAAAGCACACTAATGAGCTAGTCGCTGATGATTGCTTACATGTACATATTGACCATCAACATATGGGGGTTGGCGGCGATGACTCGTGGAGCCCAAGTACCCATAAAGAGTATTTACTAGAGCAAAAGCAATACAACTACTCTTTAAAATTCAGTGCTAAATAAAACAGCGCTTAACCCATACAAAAATAGCGGCTAATTTAGCCGCTATTTTTTAATGCTGAATTGTTATTTACTACTACTGAGGCAGCGATTTATTCGCTAACTTTTTAGCAATTACGTTATCAACCGATAAGCTACCTGCCCCTTGTATAGCCAGTGCAGCCGTTGCAACTAACAAAGTAAGTGCGAACTCATAGCCGTTGTTTGCTACAAATAAACCATGACTAATGTGCACGCTACATATCGCAATCAGCATAGTAAACGCCGTAACTACAGCTGCTGGGCGCGTTAATAAACCAATGGTTAAGGCAATGCCGCCAAAAAATTCAGCGCTGCCTGCCATCATTGCAAGCCAGTAGCCAGGCTCAAGGCCAATGCTTGCCATCCACTGTCCTGTGCCTTCAAGACCGTAGCCACCAAACCAAGCAAATAATTTTTGTGCACCGTGCGCTGCTAAAATTAAACCAACGGGTACACGTAAAATAAGTGCTGCCATGCCTGCGTTAGAGCTTAATAATGAGTGTAAGTATTTCATAGTGTGATCCTGTTTTATTGTTAATAAGGCTAGTAACCAATGAGTACAGTTTACTATCATCATTTAAAACAATTAATACGAATATTATTGCCAAATTATCAACATGGTGTTTTTAATTACTTAACTAAGTTGCGGCTATTTTGTACTTAGCGGGCATAAACACCTCAGGAGCTAATTTAATAGCGCACTTTTAAGCGTTATTAAACAGTAAACTAATAGCTAAATAGTCCGGCTCTGCTAGTATAAAAAAAGTAGTAAAAATTGGATCCGCTTATGAGCTATAAAGGTAATAGATTGACGTTTTTCCCACCTAAAAATAAGGGGGCGCTCTTTTTTGTTTTCATTACTTTGCTCACGTTATTTATTACTTTTGATTCTCATGCTGCCGATACATGTAAAATAAAGCACTTAAACTCACCCACGCCTGCCTCTGTGCTAAAGGTAAATACTCCTTCTGAACTCACTGCTCAACGCGGTGTTAATCAATACCAAATAAGTTGCTCTGTTAAAAATGGTGGCGTACTAAGCTTTTTACGCCCGGGGCTAGATAGCTTTACTTGGCAGCAAAATAACACTATAAAAGCGCCCTTAAAAGCAGGGCAAGTAGCCTACTTAATGGACTCGGGGGCTTTTACAGCCACAATAACATTAGAATCAAAGCTTAATTACACACCGCAGTTTAAATGGCAGCCAACTCATATTTATTTTAAAAAAGCACAGCAACATTCGCTGATTATGGGCTCATTTTATGGGTTGTGCATTACACTTATTTTTTATGTATTAATAATGGGACATAGACTTAACGAAAGTGTATTTAAGCTCTACAGCATTTACATTTTTTGTATTGGCAGCTTTATTTTACTCCAAGAAGGGCAACTGTATTTATTTGTAACGCAGCATGTATCTGGCGTTATTTTTAACTTATACCTACTTAGCATTGGCTTAACCGTACTAAGTGCCACGTGGTTTATGCTTGCGTTACTCGAGACTAATAAACGCTGGCCTAAATTAACTAAGCTGCTCAAAACATTGGCCTGTACTGTAATGCTATGCGCGGTACTTAAAATGCTCGTTACCGACCTGTTATTTTGGACAATAGCAGGGCATATAATGGCTTATTCTTCGCTGTTTATTGTGGCTGTTATTTTTACTTTAGCAGCCATGCAAGCCCTCAAAGGTGTGCGCGAGGCAACACTCGTATTTGTAGCGCTTAGCTTTGTATTAGTAAGTATGATTTTTAGGGTGCTGCTTATTAACCAAAGCCCGTTTATGCAGCGTTATGGGTTTGTGTTAGCGTTTGCGGTTGAATCATTTTTATTAGCTGTTGCGGTTTCAAGGCGTATAAGCCGAATGCGAATTGCACAAAAGCGCGCCGAAACCGAAGCCGACTACGATCCCCTTTGTGGTATTTTAAACCGCAGGGGCTGGGCTAAAAAATCATCCGCGCTTATCAATATGCACGCCAAAAAAGGCGGCGTATTATGCTTGATGTATATAGATTTAGACGACTTTAAACAAATAAACGACAGCTACGGCCATGCTGTAGGCGATGACGCTTTATGCAACGTTGCCCGTTGCTTAAAAAGCAGTGTTCGCAGCAGCGATGCTGTAGGGCGCTTAGGCGGTGATGAATTTGTCGTGCTTGCACATTTTTATACTAATGCGCAGGTAAACCCTAAAACTCATCATTTAAAAACCGCCTTAAATAGGCTCACAATAAATCACAACAACGACCCTATAGCCATTAAAGCAAGTATGGGTACTACCGTATTTAGTGAACTGCCCCACTCCATTGATGAAATTTTAAAAGCGGGCGACACCGCCATGTACCACGAAAAAATACAACGAAAGGTTAAGCCACTCACGTTAGTAGATGGCTAAATTTAGGCAATACTGCTTATTGCTATTAAACCGTAGCCGGCTTGGCAAATTGTTTACGGTTTACATAGTGGCTCATAATAATGGTAAATAAAGTTGAGCACACTGCAGCCGCTGCATATACCTGCCAAATCACAAATTCAAACTTAAGCGCGAGTGCAATCACAGCAAAAAACACACAGCCCCCTAACGAGCCAATAATGCCCCCGTTAAGCACCTTATACGCCGAGTATTTTTTATCACTTGCATGCGCAATACTGCCCATAACCGCCAAAATTACCGGAAAAGTAGAAAGTAACCCGCTCCACATTGCCCCTATTTTTGCCGATATAACCGTAACTAACATAATAAAGCAGCTGACCAATAACATTTTTAGCGGCAGCTCCCACGCAGCGGTAAAAGGTTTGGCATCGGGCGCAAATTTTAACTTACTCGATGCCAGCGCAAGCACCAATAAAGTACTAAGCGAGAGCACCGATGCAAAGGCAATATTCACCGGCAATAACAAGGTAAATGCACTAAAAGCGCACCATAGTGTTAATGCAGCAAACAACGCTTTAACTACCCCATATTTTGCAAGCATGGCAGCATAACAAAAACAAAATAAGCCTATACCGCTCATGCCATACAACGACGCCACAGCCGAGTTACTAGCAAATAACTTACCTTGCTCAAGCGCAATAAAATACGAAATAGGGCCCGATGTAATAGGCAAGCCCGGAATAATACCGCTCACAAAACTGCCAAAGCGTTTTTGAGCAAAGTGAATAAATAATAAAAGTAATGGCGCAATGGTGAGTTTTAACAGCAACATAAATAACTATAAAGTATGAGAGTTGCGCGTTAGTCTACGTTTAAAATTCCGTACTGTAGAGTGAATAAATATCACTCATACGGTGTAATTATTTTCATCTATAGGTACAAAAAAGGCCACTACAAAAGTGGCCTATTCTTTAATAAGTATTGCTTACGCTTTTTTAAATAAAACCTCAGGGTTTACCATAGTTTTCATTTCAAGCACGTTGCCGTTTGGATCTTCAATAAAAAAGGTTTCTTGTTCAAACTCATCACCAACAAAACGGCGATACGGTTTATCTAGGTATTCAAGCCCCGCATCTTCTATACGTTTTTTTAAACCGTTAAATTCATCTTCAGATAAATGAATACCAAAATGCGGTACCGCCACTGCGCCCATATCTACATCGTGGCGAACAGTGGGTAAGCGCTCTTCGCTTTGGTGTAATGTGAGCTCATTACCCCAAAAATCTATGTCTACCCACCGCCCTTCTTCGCTGTTCCCTGTTTTACAGCCAAGCACATCACAGTAAAACGTTTTCGCTACTTTTAAATCGCCAGCGGGTATAGCCAAGTGCAAACAGTTAGACATAAATTACCTTTAATCTTTTAAATTTGTATATTAATAACCTCTATTATACATAAAATATAATTTATGAAACATTAACAGCCACAAATAAGCATAGTTAATACCAACCCAGCTTAAAAAGTAGCCTTAATAACATTTAACGCTAACACCCACATTTTATTTATTAGAGATAGTTAGAAAGCGTAAAAGGATTAGTTTAAAATGCGCCACTATGATTAAATTCTTATTTTTAAAATTTATAACCTTCTTTTTAGGCTTTGTAGCCTGCTTTGCCATGCACACAACTTTTGCATTGCCTTTAGTTATTTCGGCGGCGCTTACAGGGCTAATTGGCTCGTTTATTCCTTTTCCTGCTCGGTTTAAAAATCATCCCTATGCGGCTATTTACGCAGGTAGTTTTGCCGGTATGTGCTCTACACACTTAATTACAAGTTATTGGGAAATAGCCATAATTTCTGTTATTGGCGCCAGTTTATATGTGCTTACCATAAATATGTTTACCGGATTTGGCGGTAAGCTTGGCAGTGTTGCCTTTGCAAGCATGGCTTTATTTATGTTGGCCAAAGGAATGGTTTTATGAATTTAGAATACCCATTTATAGCCTTACTAGGTGCGTTTTTAACGTTTTACTTAGCCAAACATAATCGTTTTGACGGCATACGTGCATCGGCCTCGCTTTCTATTATTGCTTATTTACTATTAAGTGCTTTGAACCTAAACCCCGACTTATACTCAGTCGTATTTTTTGGCGGCACATTTATAGGCATGAGCGCCCCACACCGTTTTGGTATTTATACCGTGGCCAGCTCATCTATTTTATTTTCGTTTTTATTTGAATACCTAGTACCAAAGCTTGATGGTTATGGCGGTGCCTTAGGTGTGAGTGCGTTTTTATCTATTTGTATTTGCCACATGTTTATTTTACTCGGAGCGCCAAGAAGTAAAAAGCCACTTGGCTAAATCACTCGTTTTTAACTTTAACGCTACTGGTTGGGTAGCCAAATAGCACTTTGCATTTAGCTTTTAACCCTTTCGCCGTATAGGTACTTTT
Organism: Pseudoalteromonas sp. 2CM28B; assembly: GCF_023161935.1. Lineage (NCBI taxonomy): Bacteria > Pseudomonadati > Pseudomonadota > Gammaproteobacteria > Alteromonadales > Pseudoalteromonadaceae > Pseudoalteromonas > Pseudoalteromonas sp. 2CM28B. The sequence continues at coordinate 351,498 of NZ_JALNTH010000001.1, read as the reverse complement.
TAATAAATGAGCCCACTGATGAAACGTTATTATTAGTGGGTTATTACTATTTAGCTGCCCTACTATGCCGTATTTACAGGGCTGATTTTTGTCTTCTTCTACAAAGGTGCCAAATAATTTATCCCAAATAATAAGCACACCGGCAAAGTTTTTATCAAGGTAGCGTTTATTAATTGCATGATGAACCCTGTGGTGCGATGGCGTATTAAATACGCTTTCAAACCAGCCTAATTTAGCCACTATTTGCGTGTGCACAAAAAATTGATATGCCAAATTAAGTGCCACTACACTAAATACGGTTAAAGGGTCAAACCCTAGTAGTATCATAGGTAGCCAAAATACCCACATGCCGGCTACTGGGTACATTATGCTTTGCCTAAACGCAGTGGTAAAATTCATTTTAGTGGAGCTGTGGTGCACCACATGCGCAGCCCACAACCAATGAATATGATGCGACGCACGATGAAACCAATAGTACAAAAAATCTTGCAGTAAAAATGCAAAAGCAACGCTTAATACACTTAGCTTTATATCAAATAAACGGTACTCGTAAAGCATGTAAAAAAATGGCATAAGTAGCAGCAGTGCCATTGCATCTGCGCCTTGGTGCAACAAGGCTAAAACGGTGTTTGCTAGGCTGTCTTTTATATTGTAATAGCGCTTAAATTTTACAAATTCAAAGCATACAAACACTAAAAACACAGGGCTTAGGGCAAGTAAAATAATTTCTGAGTTCATACTTTGCCCACCATAAAGTAATGCTGCAGTTTATTTAATGCCTGGGTTATATCTTTACTAATTAGGTGTTTTAGCAAAGCATTTGGCAGCCACCACGGCGCTTTGCAGCGTATACAATAATTAAGATCGGTAGTGATACTTTTAGCCCCTGTATTAGCAACTAAATAAATATCACCTTGATGGTGCGCCACAGGCTTATTACCTTCTATTCGATAGCAAATGTGGCTGGGGTTAGCCATTATTATACGCTCATTAAACGTGGCATTTGCCATTTTCACATGCCTAATAGCGCCTTTACCGCCTTTTAGCTCACCGCTATTTGCTGTTTTTATTAGCTCAAACTTGGCATTAAAAAAGCGATCTAACTGCTGATGATCCAACAAGGTGGTTATTATTTGCAAAGGATCTGCATTAAGCGTTTGTTTTATTGATATAAAGATCATTGTTTACAGCGAAGATAATTACTCATGTAACTAGCATATAAAAATTGAACATGGCAAGCTTGCTCATACACGACCATTTTTTAGCTTTAGACGACAAATGCATACACTGGCTGATCATTACTTTTCAAGCATTTTAGATTACTTGCAAACCCAAGGTATTGATTCTAGTACGGCTCTTAAGGCAATCGGGTTTACTGAATTTAGTCGCCAGCATAGTCAGCAATTAGCACCCCGGATTAGTTTACAAAGTTACAATGCGCTGCTTGTGTACGGCCAAAAAGTGCTAAACGATGCGCTGTTTGGTTTTACTTTAGGTATGCACATTCGCCCCGCAGATTACGGTATATTGGGCTATTTAATAGAATCGAGCGATACCCTAAGTAGCGCTATAAAGGCACTGTTAAATTACGACAGCTTAGTGGCAGATATTGGTAAAGCGCAGTTTTTGCAAACTGCAGACACCGCTACGGTGCGCTGGCATGCTCATCCTCATTGTAATGAACAAGTAGTATTACGAAACATGACTGCGTGGGTAAGCGTTATTCGCCAATTAATAAACGCATCGCTTTGCCCAAGCAGTATCAGCTTTATACATAATTGGCCTAAAAGGCACACACAACAGTTAGAGGCCTGGTTTAAATGCCCCGTTATAAGCGGCGCAGCGCATAACCAAATAAATTTTCCGAGCAGTTATTTAAACCTTGCCTTTAAAACCGACAACGCCATTGTAAATGCTACATTTAAGCAGCTTTCACAACAGCAGCTATCGCGTTTTAAAAGTCAGCAGTGCCTAACAGAAAAAGTTAAACAGCTACTTATTGCAAAAACAACATTACAAAATTGTCAGCTTATTGCTGTTGCAAGCGCACTAAACGTAACACCGCGCACGCTACAGCGACATTTAAAAAAACAACATGTAACCTTTGCGCAATTGCTCGAACAAGAAAGAAAAAACCGATCCCACACGTTAATTGGTACGCTCTCACTTAGCGAACTAGCTAACCTGTTAGGCTTTAAAGATCAGAGCTCGTTTAATCGTGCTTTTTTACGATGGCACCATTGCACACCCACACAATTTTTAAAACGTAAATGAACCGCAGTGTTATTCACATTAAATAAACATTTATGGTATACCTTTTAATCAACACTCTTTAAACTAGAGCGCATAATAATTAAAAATGTGGGTTATATTTGTGCGTGTAGTATTAAGTATTTGTGTGTTTATGCTTTATAGCGCCATGTGCAACGCACAAACCATTACCTTTGTAGCAGAAGATCTCCCACCTTATCATTTTATAAATGAAAATAACGAACCCGACGGCGCATTAGTCGATTTAGCCAAAGCCACCATTAAACACACAAAGCTATCCGCCAAGTTTGAAATAATTCCTATGGCGCGTATTTTTACAATGCTTAAAAACAACCCAAATGCAATTGCGTTGTCTCTTTTAAAAACCCCCATTAGAGCAAGGCAATACACCTGGCTAGGTGAGTCATACTTTGCCGATGCTTATTTAGTTAGCTTAAAAAACCGTACTGATGAAGTTACCCACCTTAATCACGCAAAATTTTACCAAGTGGCCACAATACGTGGCTATTCAAGTGCCACCTATTTAAAAAACGCCGGTTTTACCGAAGACAAAAACCTAGTTCTTGTAAGCTACTATCAGCAACTGTGGCAAATGCTTTATAAAAAACGCATCGACTTTGTACTAACCAATACACTTACATTAAATAACGAGCTAAAGCGCTCAGGCCTAAATCCCAATTTAATAACTAAGCGAATTCATTTAACCGACTACCCTTCAAAATTATATTTTAGTGCCAACAAAACCCTAGATAAACACATCGCAAGCGCTATTAGCCATGCACTTAACACGCTAAAAGAAAACGGCGAATATCAGGCTATTTTAACCAAGTGGCAACTACCGCTTCCGGCTACTGCCAACAAGTTGTAATAAACAGGGTCTATAATTTTAGCAACGCAAACACTGCTAGTTGGCTATGCGAACAATTAAAACACCTCAGGGTATAAAACTCAGTTACCAAGACGAAGGCGATAAAAAAGCCCCTGCAATCATACTTATTATGGGTTTAGGCGCACAAATGACCGTGTGGCCGGACTCGCTTTACTACACCTTAGTAAAAAAAGGCTTTAGGGTTATACGCTTTGATAACCGTGACACTGGCCTATCTACCCATTTAGAGCATCACCCTAGCCCGAGTTTATTTAAAACGTGGTTAAGTAAACGCCTGCCCATACGCACGCAAACGCCCTATTTACTTGATGATATGGCAAACGATGTATTGGCGCTTATGGCGGCGCTTAAAATAAAAAAAGCGCATTTTGTAGGTGCTTCTATGGGCGGTATGATTGCTCAGCTAATTGCAGCTCAACATAAAAAAAAGGTGCTAAGTTTAACCACTATAATGTCAAGCTCTAGCCTGCCAAGGCTAAGTGCCAAAAGCATTGGCGTATTTATAAAGCTTGCCAAATTAAAGCCCAAAACATCCAGCCGTGATGAGGCAATAAACTACAACATTAAACTTAACCAACTTATTGGCAGCCCCGCTTACCCTCAATCAGAAGACGCACTTCGCCATCATGCAACGCAAATTGTAGAGCGCTCGCATAATCCAAGTGGCTACAAACGCCAACTTATTGCTATGGCCGCGAGTAAAGATAGGCAACATTTAATTCGTAAAATTAAAACGCCCACTTTAGTAATTCATGGCAGCGACGATGTGGTAATACCCGTAAGTGCAGGCAAAAAAACGGCAAGCCTTATAAAAAAAGCCAAGCTAAGAGTAGTCCCTGGTATGGGCCATAACTTTGCGCCAGAACTTATGCCTCTTATGACAAAGTGGATAGTTAAGCATGTAAAAAAAGCACAGCGCAAACACCTAAATAAAAAACGCAAAAAACAACAGCAACAAAAAACCACTTTGGTATAACCAAAAAGGCACTATAAAAACTACGAAAACAAAAAATTGGTAATGTTGATATTTTAAATTGGTATGTTAGATTAAAGTTAAGCGAAGTTAATATCGCTCATTTTTAATATCATCACACAGAGACAACAATGAAAAATCTAACATCTACTTTTAAACTCACAGCACTGGCTGCTGTTACCCCTTTGCTATTTATGGGCTGTGCCAGCACAAGTACACCTGTTGATAGTAATGTCGCAGTACCTGCGTCAAAATTTGATTTATCGCAATGGAAAATAAACGTACCTGTAGATCTCAATAACGATGGAAAAATAGATACCGTAGACGTAGAAGAGATCCAAACCTACGCGCACCCTGATTTTTTCTACCTTGATGATCAAGGTTATATGGTATTTACCTCGCCAAACAAAGCGCTTACCAGCGCCAATTCAACCAATACCCGCAGTGAACTAAGACAAATGATCCGCGGCACTAATACCAAAATAAAAACTAAAAATTCAAAGAATAACTTTGCCCTAGCTGTACACCCGCTATCGGAGCGCTTTGGCTCGGTAGGCGGAAAAATGGAAGCCACCCTAAAGGTGGATCATGTTGCACTTCGCGCTAACGATCCTAATAAAAAAGCCGCTTATTCTGTGGTGGTAGGGCAAATTCACGCAGGTAAAGATCAAGCCTTAATAGATACAAAACTGGGTTTTGGCTGGGGTAACGAGCCGCTTAAAATTTATTATAAAAAATGGCCTGGCCATAAAACCGGATCTGTTTTTTGGAACTACGAACGTAACTTACCAAAAAAAGATCCTAACCGTACCGACATTACATACCCTGTGTGGGGTAACACCTGGGAAAACTCGGACGATCCCGGAGCGACAGGCATAGCGCTTGGCGAAGACTTTAGCTACACAGTAAACGTGCATAAAAACATGATGTACTTAACCTTTAGCGCCCAAGGTAAAAAAGACGTTAACTACGCAATTAACTTAGGCAATAACGTAGATGCCTATGGCAAGGTAGATGATAAAGATCACCCTAATGGCTATGCTGCCGATTGGCATTACTTTAAAGCGGGTGCATATAACCAATGTAGCACCAAAAGCGCTAAAGGCATTTGGTACCCAGGTTGTTTAGGCACTGGCGATTGGGCCACCGACAAACAAAATGGTGATTACGCCCAAGTGAGCTTTAAAAAATTAGTATTAAGCCCATCAACTAAGCCGTAAGCGTTGTTGTAGTTAAGTAGTTTTTAAGTGATGTAAACAGTGGCGATGGTAAATTATTAATGTCGCACCAGCGCCACTGCATACATTTATTTGGCTCGTTTAGCACAGGCTCGCCGCTCTCGTAATCGGCTTTTACATATAAGGTAATGTAGTGTTTATTCTCAGCACTAAAAATATCGTTAGTAAAATCAAGCTTAGTAATTTTACTCACATTTAGCCCTGTTTCCTCAAATACCTCGCGTATTGCGCACTGCTCAACACTTTCACCAAATTCTACATGTCCACCAGGCGTTGCCCATGTATTTGCACCATGCGACCCTATTCGCTCACCTAATAAAATAGTGTTTTGGCGCATTATAATAACCGCAACCCCTACTCTTACTACGTTACTCATATTGTGTTTTCTCTTATTTTAATTGCGCGCCATGCTGAGCCACACGCTTTGTATTGTCAATTTTGTATTTTAAAACCCAAAGTGTTGTTTAACTTTTAGCCGACCATAGTCGAATACCTATCGGTTAAAAAAAAGCCTACCTTTTGTAAGGTCTCTCACACACATTTAGTATTAGGAGCCCACTATGTTAGGCCCATATAAACAACAATACGAAAGCTTTAAACAAAACCCAGCACAATTTTGGCTTGAACAAGCAAAGCGCCTACCTTGGTATAAAAATCCTGAACACGCCTACACACAAGACACTGACGGCCTTTACCATTGGTTTGATGATGGCCAACTAAACACCAGTTTTTTAGCGCTCGACCAACACGTTATTGCCGGTTTTGGCGAGCAAACCGCGCTTATTTACGACTCCCCCGTAACCAACACGCAGCAGAAGTATAGCTACTACCAGTTACAGCAAGAGGTAGCTAAATTTGCCGGTGTAATGCAATCGTTAGGCGTTAGTAAAGGCGACCGCGTTGTTATTTATATGCCCATGATCCCCCAAGCTGTAATAGGCATGCTGGCCTGCGCCCGATTAGGCGCTATACACTCTGTGGTATTTGGTGGTTTTGCAGCGCATGAACTCGCCGTACGTATAGACGATGCTAAACCTAAACTCATACTGAGCGCTTCGTGCGGTGTAGAGGTAGATAGCGTAATAGAATATAAACCGCTGATTGATCACGCCATAGCTCTTGCCAATCATAAAATAGATCATTGCGTTATTTACCAGCGCGAACAAGTAGCTGCCACGCTTATCCCCACAAGAGATATTAACTGGGATGAGGCAATGCAAACAGCCAGTGCAGTAGAGCCAGTACCTGTAAGTGGGCGTGATCCTCTTTATATTTTATATACCTCAGGCACCACAGGCACGCCTAAAGGCGTAGTACGTGAAAACGGCGGCCATGGCGTTGCTATGCACTACAGCATGGAAACCGTTTACGGCATGCAGCCCGGCGAGGTGTTTTGGGCTGCCTCAGATATAGGCTGGGTCGTTGGGCACTCCTACATAGTGTATGCCCCGCTAATTTATCGCTGTACAACAGTATTATTTGAAGGCAAACCAGTTCGCACACCTGATGCCAGTGCATTTTGGCGAGTAGTAGAGCAATACCAAGTAAATGCATTATTTACAGCGCCCACTGCGTTTAGAGCCATCAAAAAAGAAGACCCAAATGCAGAGGGCTTTAAGCAGTACAACACCAGTAGTTTAAAACGACTATTTTTAGCGGGAGAGCGGCTCGACCCGCCAACGTACAACTGGCTAAAAGAAAAAACCAACCTGCCAATACTCGATCACTGGTGGCAAACAGAAACCGGCTGGGCCATTGCCTGTAACCCCGTAGGCATAGAAGAATTAGTAACAAAACCAGGTAGCTCTACCGTGCCAACCCCTGGGTTTGATGTGCAAATATTAAATATGCAAGGCGAGCAATGCGCACCAAACGAGCAAGGCGTGGTGGCTATAAAATTGCCGCTGCCGCCAGGTTGCTTACCCACCATTTGGCAAAATACAGCGCGCTTTAAAACCGGTTATTTAACTCAGTACCCGGGGTATTATCTTTCCGGCGATGGTGGTTACATAGATGACGATGGCTACCTATTTATAATGGGCCGCACCGACGATGTTATAAACGTAGCAGGTCATAGGCTTTCAACCGGCGAAATGGAAGAAATAGTCGCATCCCACCCAGCCGTTGCAGAGTGCGCGGTGTTTGGGGTTACTGATACACTAAAAGGCCAATTACCGATGGCCATGATCGTACTTAAAAACGACTTTACCGGCTCCCCTACCGATGTAGAGCAAGAGCTTGTGCAAACAGTACGCAACCAAATAGGCGCTATAGCGTGCCTTAAAACGATAATAAGCGTAGAGCGATTACCAAAAACTCGTTCAGGTAAAATACTACGCAAAAATTTACGTCAACTGGTCGATGGCGACGAACTACAAATTCCTTCAACCATAGACGATGCCGGTATTTTTGAAGAAATAAACCAGCAGCTCACCCTGCGTTAAATCCAACCTAACAAAGCCATTTTATATTTAAAATAAAATGGCTTTTACTTTGACTGAAATTTTATACTCATTAGCACTTTCTTACTTAATGCTAGGGTCTGTTGATCTTTTAAGGTTAAATTTGCAGCTGTCTGTTTGGTATTTAGGCAAGGCAGAGCCTATATAGTGTGGTTGTTCCCCACAAATAGGCGATAACGTAGCATTAATGCCAAACAGGCGCTGCCCAAAGGGTTCTTCCTAGGGGCTATTTACTCTTTGTTGCCTACATGGATGTAGGTAAAGGGCGTGAGCAGGACGCGGAAGCTTTGCTCGGCTTTTACTTAGCCCACTAGGTTACAAACCTCGCGCCGCGATTAAATAGCCCCTAGTTTGAACAAATTTTAATCCGCAAAGGTCAACAGACCCTTAGAACATTAAACAGGATTGTGCATGCTTCGCTTAATACAAACACTACTTGCCATCAGCCTACTATTTACAGGTTTTATGGCGCACAGTTACGAAATTGAAGATTTAGGCGATGGCCTCCACCGCTTTATTGACGACAGACACCGCTCGGTATTTTTAATCACCCCACAAGGTGCAATAGTTAACGACCCACTTAATAAAAAAGCCGCCACGTGGTTAAAGGAGCAAATTAAAACTCGCTATAACGTACCCGTTAAATACGTTGTATATAGCCATAATCACAGCGACCATATTTACGGCGCAGAGGTATTTAAAAGCCCTCACACTACCTTTGTAGCGCACAAACTTACCGCGCAAGATATTAAAAATACAAAAATAAAAACGGTTATGCCTAACCTTACTTTTGATGATGAACTAATACTTAGCCTTGGCGGCTCAACCTTAAAACTTAACTACCACGGCCCTAACGATGGCCGAGGCTCAGTAAGTATGCTGTTCGAAAAACAAAAAACACTATTTGTGGTCGACTGGATAGTCATTGGCAGAATGCCATGGCAAAAACTGTGGAGCTACGATATTCAAGGTATGATTAATTCAACCCAAGCGGTATTAAATTACGACTTTAATACCTTTGTGGGCGGCCATGCCGATATGGGTAATAAAGCCAATGTAGCACGTTATTTAAGTTATATAGAGCAGCTTTACAGCCAAGTAACCGCAGGCGCACTTGCAGGGCAAAGCCTAGAGCAAATAAAACAAAACGTTAAGCTCGATGAATTTTCAGATTTAAAGCAATATAAAGCATGGCTGCCACTTAATATTGAAGGCGTATACGAGCGCCTTATGGAAGAGTCGGGCATGGGCTGGCGCAGCGATTTATAAATTGTATGCGTGTGCATTTGTAGCTTAAATGCAAGTGCATACGTATTCACATTGAATTAACAATGCAAGCTTGTGATAGTGCACTTTTTGTATGCTAAGGCGCCACCATGAAATTAGTTGCTTTACTGTTTAGCTTATCAATATTTGTAGTGCATACCAGCTATGCAAACACGCCCACCGTGCAAGTAAGCAAGGGTCATATTGAGGTGATCGACAATATAGAATCACAGTTTGTAAAAAACCGTTTTTTAAATGTATGGCTACCGCCAGGTTACAGCAAAAACACCACCTACGATGTACTTTACATGCACGATGGCCGCATGCTGTTTGATGCCAATAGCACATGGAACAAGCAAGAGTGGCGCGTAGATGAAGTAGCCGGCTCATTAATAGAGCAAGGCAAAGTACGCCCATTTATTGTGGTAGGCATTCCAAACGCCGTAGAAAACCGCCACAGCGAATACTACCCGCAGCAACCGTTTGAGGCCTTGAGCAAACAAAAGCAAAACGCCCTATACCAGTTAGAAAAATACCCAGGCCACAAATTATTTGCCTCTAAGGTGTACTCAGACAACTACTCACGCTTTTTAGTTAAAGAAGTTATTCCTTACATAGAGTCTAACTACAACGTAAACAAAGGCGCGCAGCACCGCTATATTGGTGGCTCTAGCATGGGTGGGCTTATATCGTGGTATACACTACTTAATTACCCTAACGAATTTGCCGGCGCTATTTGTATGTCGACCCACTGGCCGGGTATTTTTAGCCACGACGACGAAGTATTTGCCGAGTTTAAAAATTACATTGCCAACAACATCGCAAAGCTGAGTAACCAAAAAGTGTATTTTGATTACGGCGACAGCACTTTAGATGCCATGTACCCGAAGCTACAAGCGCAAATTGATGATTTATTTATGGCGCAACACTACCCAGCAAAGCTATGGCAAAGCCAGTTTTTTCCGGGTGAAGATCACACCGAAAACGCGTGGGCAAAACGCTTACACATTCCGCTTGAGTTTATGTTTAGAAAAACCAAACAAGCTGCCCCCGAATAATCATTTACAAGTATTATCCTATCAGCAATCACAAAAAAGCGGCTTAACGTTTACTACGTTAAGCCGCTTTTTTAATAGACTTTTAAACCGTTTTAAAACGTAGGTCGGAAGCGCAGCACCGTCCGACAATTAACGGCGCTTAAAGCTCATTAGTCTTACCAAGCATTCATAGGAACCTCTAAAGGAACTTGGCTACCATCCTCATTTTCTAAAACTAACTGTAAGATGTCCCCTGACTCCTTTCGCATTAATTTTTTTGCTTTACTGGCAGGGCAGCCCGGAATTTTACAGCCTTCTATAGAAATAATTTTTTGCCCTGCAACAATCCCTGCTTTTTCAGCGGGTGAATTAGGCTTTACGTTTTCAATAATAAATGACATTACTTTTGGGCTAAAAAAGCCATCCGCTCCAACGTTCCCTACAACTCCAAGCTTCACTTCTTCTGCTGCCAAGGTATTAAAAGAAATAATTGATATTAAAATAATTATAATTTTGAACATAAAAATAAACACTCCATGTTATCCAACACTAAATATGTTGGTATCGTTTTTTGTATTGTTTGCTAAATATATGACTATTAATCATTCTCTGGGTCGCCGCGTTTGTTATATCGCTCTTTGAATGACTCATAGTCTTCGCTTTCAAGTAATAAAACATTTTGTAAAGTATAACTAGCCGCACCATATGTAAAATCAGCTGAAACAGAAACACTTTCCCCTATTTCAAAATCAGAACGATTAAACCCGCTAATTTCAGACTTGTTTATAGCAGCACACAACGAAGCTAACTTCTTTGGACCACTATTAATACTTATGCATAACTCAGATATTGGTTGGCCTTGCTGATCAACTTCGGGATACATTAGTATTATCCAGCTATCGTCCAAATTTTCACTATTTCCATCAACTAGTCGATGAATGTGTAATTTTTTTGCTTCATCTGAGCTCAGTACATTTTCAGCAATAACAAGCGATGTGTTTTCAGCACTACATACCCAAAATGGGCAAAGTAATATAAAAACTAAAAGTATCTGCATACATCTCCTAAAATAAAACATTCAATAATCGCAACTAGTTTGTACTGGATTGCCCTGATTACTATAGAGCAATTTCCCATTCCCAGTTTCACACTCCACTATCGCATACTATTCAATCAAATGTTTAATTTCACATAAAAAACCGCGCTAACACTTTATAAAAAGCCTTAGCGCGGTTATTAATACTTGAAACCTAATTAACCTAATAACTAACTAAAATCGACCACCACTTCATAGCGCCCTGGCATGTCGTTTACATCGTAAACCCAGCCGTGGCGTTTTATTATTTTTTCGCTTAATTGCAAGCCTAGTCCGTACCCTATGCTAGCGTGTTTTGCTGAGGGCGAGCTCGCTTTAGGGGCATCGTCTTGCTTACTACAATTAACAATAGTCACTTTACTGCCTTGCTGCGTAATATGTACTTGGCCAAATTGGGTATGTTGGTAGGCATTACGAATTAAATTAGTCAGTACAATGTGGCACGCAGTAGCATCGGTGGTAATAACGCTCTCTTGTTGGGTGTTTAAAACCACCTCAACGTGCTTAGCATTAAGCAAGTAGTTAAGCTCATTACTCAGGGTCGTTATTTTATCACTAAGGTTTACAGGTTCTGGACTACTTTGCTGATCTTCGTTGCGGCTTAGCCATAATAACGTATCGGTTAAATCGCTCATGGTTAAACCGGCGCGCTCTATACGCTCAAGTGTAAGCTGTTGTTTATCACTTAACGGGGCTTTTTCGCTCAGCCGATTGAGTAGCTCAACGTTACTGCGAATAACCGAAATTGGCGTACGTAGCTCGTGGCTGGCATAGCTTAAAAAGCGCTGCTCGCGCTCTACGCTTTCATTCGCCGAAAGTAAGCTGCTGCGTATTAATGTGGCTAAAGTGTTTAGTTCGTTATATGTAAAATCAGGCGGTGTTTGCTGCAGATTAGTTTGGTTTAACGATTTAGCCCAACTCCTTAACGACTCCACTGGCTTGGCTATTTTTTTCATTACCATAAACAAAAAAAACGCAAATAATACAATGGCAGCAATGCCTGTAATGGCAATCCAAAGCATGCGTTGTTCGGGCTCTATATTAGCGAGCAATTGGGGTTTGTCTTTTTCGAGCATAATGCGCGATATATAACGCGGCTCGCCTTCGGGGCTTGGATAATACACCACAAAAAATAAATTTTGCGGCATAGAAAACATCGATGGCCTGTCTTTTGTTTTATGTAAAAGCCCCACCTCTGTTGGTTTTTTAAAACGCTGCTGAATTGACGCAGGCATGTCTTCCCAGCGACTTGCTATATTAAAGCCCACCAGCTCTTTTGTTTCCCCAGGCTTTACTTCAGTGGTTTGCGAAAGCTTTAACATAACTCCGTTTAAGCCTTTATCTAGCCCATCAATAAAGTAATTTACACTTAAAAACGAAAAGCCAATGGCCATAGCAGAGCTAAGCACTACCATACTGGCAAAAAAGTAGAGCCTTAAACTAGGCCTTATTTTCATTGTGGTTGCCCTTCGTTTGCTGTTATTGCAAAGCCCACACTAGGAATGGTTTCAAGTGTAACTTGGTGTGTGGTTGCTTCTAATTGCTTGCGCAAATGATGCACATGCACTTTTAAACTGTTGCTGTCGGGCTGCTCTTCGCCCCATATAGCTTGCATAATGCTACTGCGCGTAACAGGCTGCGGCGCATGGCGTACTAAGGTTTCTAGCAATTTAAATGCAATGGGCGATAACTTTAATGTTTGCCCCTCTACATCGGCACTGCGCTTTGCTAAATCTAAATTTAAATTAGCTAAGGTGAGGCGTTTTGCCTCACCACTTTTGCGCTTTGCCAGTACTTGTACCCTCGCTACTAGCTCTTTCATGGCAAAGGGTTTTACTAAATAGTCGTCGCTACCGGCGGCAAAGCCCTCAAGTTTATTATCGAGGCTATCGCGTGCGGTCAACATTAATACCGGAATATCTTTACCTTGTTCACGCAATGTTTTGCACATTGTTAAGCCGTCCATTTTGGGCATGTTTACATCTAAAATAATCATTTGATAATCATTAATTTGCAGTAAATTTAAGCCCAAAACGCCGTTGCTTGCATGGTCACACTCAATGTCTTCTATATCGAGGTAATCAACAATTGTTGTTGCCAGGTCTATGTCGTCTTCAACCAGTAGTACGTTTATCATTAAGAGGCAGCTCCTTGGGTGCGTTTACCACTTAAAAAGTCTAACACATTGGCAAGTAAGCGCTTAATGTCTATTTGAATCATTAATAATGCCGGAATAAGGATTAATGTAATAACCGTGGCAAACAAAATACCATAACCAAGTGATGCCGCAGCAGGGATTAAAAACTGTGCCTGCATTGAGGTTTCGCTTAATAACGGCACTAAGCCCGCGTAGGTGGTAATTGAGGTAAGCATTACCGCGCGCAGGCGGCTTGTGCACGACTCTACAATAGCATCGTGCGTGCTCATGCCTTCATCTTTTACCAGCTCGTTAAAGCGCGATACCAATAATAGGCTGTCATTTACAACCACCCCACTGAGCGCCAAAATACCATTTAAAGAAAGTATGCTGATGGTTAAGTCGTTCCACCAATGGCCTAAAATAGCACCCACAATACCAAAGGGAATCGCCACCATAATCAACATGGGTTGAATGTACGATTTAAGCGGAATCGCCAGCAATACGTAAATAACTAATAACGCGGCTATAAACATAGTGGCCATTGAGCCTGTTGTTTCGTCTTGCTCTTCGGCTTCTCCGGCAAAGTGAATACTTAAGTTAGGAAATTGCGCGTTAAGCTCAGGTACTAAGTCGCGGCTTAAGTTAGCAACTAATTCGTTAGATGCCACAATGTTTTTATCTACTTGTGCGCTTAAGTAAATTGCACGTAGGCCATCAATGCGGGTTATTTCATCTTGCTGATATTCGCTACTTATATTGGCTACGTTAACCAAAGGTACTACGGAGCCATCGGGTAACCTAATACGCGATTGCATTATATCGGCTGGTGTTTTACGGGCGTTTTCTGGGTAACGCACACGTACTTTTACTTCGTCTTTATCGCGCTGGTAACGCTGTACAATTGCTCCACCAAAAGCTTGTAAAACCTGCTCTGATAGGCTCGCCGTATCCATACCTAAAGCGCGCCCTTGTGCATTTAAGGTAAATTTAAGCTGTGGCTGACCTGGGTTTAAATTATCATCTATGCCATTAACACCAGCGGTATTTTGTAAGCGCTCTTTAAACAGTGCGCCTGCAGCCATTACTGTTTCGTCATCCCACGCTTTTAGCTCCACTTTAAAGTTATCGACCATTTTACGTGTAGCCAATACTTGTAGCTTTTTACTGCCCTCTGGCATACCGGCAAGGCGCTGCCATTCTTGTGCAAATTCGCTTGCAGTAAAGTCGCCCTCGTTTAATAGCTCAACACTTACCGTACCGCTAGTATCGCTACTGCTCACTAATTGTAAGCTCGTTATTTCGCTCTCTTGCGAGTCAAACTTATCCATTAAATTTTGCTGGGCTTGTAGTGCACTTTGCTCAAGCGCTAACAAGTTTTTATTAGTTTGCCCATACGCTGCATCGTTTTGCATAACAAGCTCAGCGGTTACGGTATCGCCGGCAATACTTGGGAAAAAACCTACTTTTACTGCACCGGTCATAGGCATACCAACAACCAGAATAAAAAAGGCTACAAATGCAGCAACAATGGCGTACCTAAAGCGTAACGAGTATTCAATAACGCGGCGGTACACTTTATCGCTAAACCAAGTTAGGCCGCTGTCGGCGCCGTGCTGCACCTTTGACCACAAGCCACTAAGGCCCGATTTCAACTGGCGTTTAGTACTTACGTGGGCTAAATGCGACGGCAAAATAAGTTTTGATTCAACAACCGAAAGCAGTAAACAAATCGTCACTACGGTCGCAAACTGAGAGTAAATTTTACCTAAATTGCCAGATACATTCGAAAGCGCAACAAACGCAGCTACCGTGGTTAATACGCCAAATATGGTAGGTACAGCCACCTTCATGGTACCTAAAATCGTGTTATTAAGGGTGTCGCCGTGTTTTTTGCGAGTGGTGTAAATACTCTCCCCTACAACCACGGCATCGTCGACCACGATCCCCAGCGCCATAATAAAACCAAAGGTGGTCATTTCATTTATGGTCAGTGCGGTGTAGCTGTCGGTCATAAAGTACAGCGTGCCAAAAAATACAAATGGCAAGCCACCTGCTACCCATAGTGCAACGCGTACATTTAAAAATATCGCTAAAATAACAAACACCATAATAATACCGGTTACGGCATTTTTAGTAAGCAGCGATAGGCGCTCGGTGATCATAGTGCTTTTGTCGTGCCAGCTTTCAAGCTCTACATTTTGCGGTAATAAGCCGCGCTCGTGCCATGTATCAATTACGCTTTGTGCCTGCTCAACTATGGTGGTTATATCGCTATTTTCATCCATTAAAATTTCAATGCCTACGGCATTTTTCTGGTTATAACGACTTAGTGAGTTGGTATCTTCTGCGAAGGTGTCGGTAACGGTTGCTACATCACCTAATTTAATTTGTGTGCCTGATTGCGTTGTAAGTAACACAATATTGGCAAAGTCGCGCTGCCAGTAAGCTTGGTCTGCCGCTTTTAGGCGCATAATTTTATTGCTATCGCGCAAGCTAGTAGAAAGCGGGCTCGATGATTCGTTGTTAATCACCTCGCTTACATCGCTAATAGTTAAACCGTAGGCTTGTAGTTTGCCTTCGTCGATTTCTACCGACATCATAGGGTCAAGCACGCCCGATTGCTCTACATCGCTAATGCCCGATTTAGCTAATAAATCGGCTTTTAGTTTTTCACCTAGGTTTTGCAACGTATGGCGGTCGGCATCACCAAATAATTGTAAAGTTAATGCGTGATCTTGCCTGCGCGCTTTGTCGATCACCGGCTCTTCGGCATCTGCCGGAAAGTTATTTATGGCATCAACTTGGTTTTTAACATCGGTGAGTAGCTCATCAAGCGAGTAATCGGTTTTTTTCTCAATGCTTACATGACTGCCGCTGGCATCGGATGTAGAGGTAATGCGCTTAATACCCGGTACGGTTTCAAGGGCTTCTTCTACTTTTAGGGCGATGCCTTCTTCTGCTTGTAAGGCATCGCCACTGTCGTAAACCACCGATACCGAAATAGTATCTGGCTCAAGGCTTGGAAACGCCTCTTTACGCAAAGTAGAAAGCGACATTATGCCCATTACTATTACGCTAATGAGTAATAAATTGGCGGCCACTGAGTTGTTAGCAAACCAGCTAATAATGCCGTGCAAAGGGTTAGTATTATTAGGTAATTGCGGTGCTTGATGCGGGCTCATTATGGCATCTCCTCAACAATTGGGTTTACTAACATATCGTTTAAGTAGCTTACGAGTGGGCGAGCCACCACACGTAAATTAGTGTGTCCTTCAATTGGAGAGATATAAACGTAATCACCGCGCTCAAATAGTTTTTGCGCTTGAATGCTCATTAACGTGTTTTGCTCGTTTACGTACCAAATTAAGCCCTCTTGCGATACTGCTGAGGCGGGTAATTTAATTACGTTGTTAAGCGCTTTGCCGGCAATTTGTACCGCTAAAAATGTACCTGGTAGCAATGGTGTTGCTTGCTCAAAAGGTTTGTCTAGCGCAACCACTACACTGCGCTGGCGTGAGCTATCGTCAAGATGCTGCTCAAAACGAGCAATGTAACCTTGCCACTGATTCTGTGTTGTTACATCACTTAAAATAACCTCGCCCGACTTATCGCTTGCCAGGTTTTGCCATTGGCTTAATGAAAGCGGTACGCTAATTTCTACTTTGTCGGTGCTGTTTAATGTAGCCAGTGTATCGCCGATGCTTACGTAAGTGCCTAAATCTACATCACGCGATAAAATAACAGCATCAAACGGCGCACTTATATGCGTGTTTTTTTCATCACGCTGCGCAGTTTGGAGTGCGTATTGGGCGTTATCGGCCGTTGCTTGGGCAGCTTCTAGCTGTAGCGTTCTAAATACTAAAGGTGAGCTTGGCGCTTGTGTTACACCCGAGCGCTGCCATTCACGCTTTGCTTGGTTTCCTAAGTCTTGCTCTTCTTGTAGGGCAAGTTTGGCATCTGCTAATGTGGCTTTAGCGCTCGCAACTGCTTGTAAGTATTCGGTGTTATCTATTTGTGCAAGCACTTGGCCCTTTTTAACTACATTACCGGTAGCAAATTGCTCGCTCATATTCGTTATTTCGCCCTTAACTTGCGCTTTTAAGCTAAGCGCCCAGTGCGCTTTAGCCTCACCGTGGCCATTAACATAGGCTTGATACGTACTTGGCACAGCGTTAATAACCGATACATTGGGTGCCACAGATTTAGCCGGCTCTGGCTTTGGGCCATTTGCTTGCTGCGCCATTTTTTGGCCGTTATATGAAATAGCAAGCCCTATACAAACAATGGCAACAAGAGTTACAACAACAGGTACTGGCGAAATTTTCATGACGATACTCCAAGGCCCAAGGCAAGGCCTAAATCTATACGGTTAGTTAAAAGGGTGTAATTTATTTGGCTAAGCTGAGCTTGTAGGTCGTACACCTGCTGCTGCACGGTTAGTAGGTCTAAAATATCAACCAAACCTTGCTGGTATTTGCTTTGGTAGTTGCTATAACTGCGCTTAGCACTGGCAAGTGCTTTACTAATTTGTAGCTGCTGCTGTGTTAATGATTGCTCTTGACCTAGTGCGTTTTCTACTTCGTTTACGGCGCTAAGTAGCGTGTCTTGGTATTCCCAAAACGCCTGTTCGGCATTTAATTTTGCAATATCAACTTGTGCACGAAGTGCCCCGCCTTGAAACAACGGCGCACTTAAACTGCCTAATAAGTTCCAAACTGGGCTGGTTAATAATGCTTGGCTGGGTGTAGTTGCTAAATCGCTAAGCGATGCCGAAAGCGTAATGCTTGGCAGTAAATCTTTGTAAGCTACATCCACTAAATAACGTTTAGATTGAATATTGTAATAGGCACTTTGTAAATCGGGGCGACGCGCTAAATCTTGCTCTGGTAGCGCGCTTAGCGGCTCAATTACCTCAGGTAAAACAGAGGTGGTAGGTAAGTTTTCAAGTTTATCAACGCCCACTAATAATACTAAAGCACGTTTAGCTTGCGCTATTTGCTCTTGGTAATCGGCAATAGTGGCTCGGGTTGAAGCGGTATTTGTACGCGCGGTATCAAGGGCTTCTAAATCACCTAAGCCGTATTGGTAACGCTCAACAATACTTTGCTCGTTATTTTCTAAAACCGTTAAGCGCTGCTGCTCTATGTTAAATAAATCTTGCTGCAAAATAATGTTTAAATACGTGCGCATCACGCTGGCTACTAAGGTGTCTTTAGCGCCTTGGTAAGTGGCCTGATTACTGGCTATGGTCATGTCTTGCGCGGCTACGTTATCAGCAATTTTTTGCCATACGTCGGCCTCCCAGCTAACCCCTAGTGATGAGCTGTACTGTGTGCCAGTTGTTTCGTTGCGCTGAGCGTCAAAATCGGCATCTACACTAAACCACTGGCTTGCTGCGGTAACATCTCGCTGCGCATAAGCAAGTTTTAGCGCCACATGCACTTGGTTAAATGAAGGGTTATTTGCAACGGCTTGGTTAATAAGCGAATCAAGCCCCGCTATATTCACTAAATCAGTGATATAACTTACCTCGGTTGCATCATCTTGTGTGTATTGCCAATTTGCATGCTGCTTTAGCGATTGCTCGGTGCTATTACCTGTATAGCTTGGCTGGCTACTACACGAAGCAAGCGTGCAGCTAAGTGCAAGCAATAAAACCGTTGAGCGCTTTTTAAAATAAACCATTTAACTGTGCCTAATTTACATCATTACACACAGTGTATTAGGGCAAGGGTTAAGGATGGGTTAAAAGGGGTTAACTTACTTTAGACAAATTAGTATTTGCCTCGTTTAGCCAAATTACGTAGCCTTTGGCAAAAATACTCACTTAAAACTCATATGCATAAATTAATTTTTACCCTTTTTTTAATACTCCCCACGTTATTACAGGCTCAAGTAACCTTAAGTGATAAAACCATTATATACAGTGGCCAAATCAACAAACAAAATAACAATACGGCAGCTGAGCTTTTAAAAACTAACCCTACAATTAATACATTTACGATTACCAGCGGCGGCGGAAACATTGATTTAGGGATGGACTTAGCCGAATTAATTTTGGCGCATAAGCTAACGGTAAACATAAAGCAGTTTTGCTTTTCGTCGTGTGCAAATTATGTGTTGCTTGCTGGCCACCCTACTACAATTGAGCCCAATACAATTATTGGCTGGCATGGGGATGCAGCCTCAGCTAAGTGGTTAGATAGTGATATTGATGCCATGGTAAAGCATTTAAAAGAGCCACAAAAAAGCCAAAAGTGGCAGACATTACGCGCCCATTACGATGAGGTAATTGCTAAAGCAAGCTTGCGCGAAAAAGCCTTTTACACAAAGCTAAATGTAAATCACGACCTACTCACAGTAGGGCTAAAACCCAGTTTACGCAGCGCCGCCATAAAGCAACGTGCGCGTGGCTGGACGTACTCACCTAAGGTGCTTAACTATTTTGGAATTAGCAATATTAGCTATAATAATTGGCAACCTCGTTCAGTTAAAAACTTTCCGCTGCTTATTATTAGCGACTTAAACTAACAACCATCCTCCTCTTTACTAATCTCATTTTTACTCACAATAAAGCCCTGTTAATAGCAAGGTTTTGTGTTTTAGCTGCCTTATAAGTACTTTGTGGATACTCACTATTAATATGACAAATAGTTTACACACCTTAAAATATAATTGATATGCGTTATCATTCGCAACATCATTAACTTTTAATATTAACAATAATGAACAAGCTAATTAAATTTACCCCAATATTATGCGCGCTTGCGTTGGCAGGTTGTGGCGGTGGCTCGGGTAATACTGCTCCACAGTTTTCTCAACCTAATTTAAGTTTTACTGTAAACGAAGACACCACTTTTTCAGGCCAAGTAACAGCCACCGACGATGACGCCTTAAGCTATACGCTTGCCAATGCACCAAGCAATGGCATCATAGCAGTTGAAGCAAACGGTGAATTTACCTACACACCATTTAGTAATTATTTTGGAGAAGACACAGCAACCATTAGCGCAAGCGATGGCAGCTTAACGGCAAATGTAGTGATACGTTTTAGCGTAGAAAATGTTAATGATGCCCCGCAGCTACTCACTACTAATGTATTTGTTACCTCTTCAACCACCACTCAAGGGGTTATTACTACACAAGACTTAGATGGCGACACCGTAACTATTAGCTTAATAACACCACCGAGTAATGGCGTAATGAGCATAAATAGCACCACGGGTGAATTTACCTATGAGGCTCAATCTCTAAGCAGCATTGATGAGCAATTTGAAATTAGCTACACAGATGGTCTAATTAGCGAGCCGTTAACTGCAATTATTTCACTAAGCCCTTCTTATGTAACTAACGAAGATAAACTTAATTATTATTACAGCTCTAGTCTGTCGCACTTAAAACAAGCCGACGAGTTAAGCGCAAATATTGCCGATGAACTTTCTCGATATGAGGTATACGCAACCCAAGCTGCGGCCTATGCACGTGCAGGATTTTTAGATACTGCTAACGACTATTTAGCGCTTATAAACGAGCAAACAGCGCGTTCTTCGGCACTAAAAGATGTGGCACAAGCACTAGACGAAATAGGCCAAACAGAACAAGCAAACGATTACCGTGACCAAGCGGTGGCGGCCTACAACCAATACTTAGCTGATAAAGGCTTTGATAACATTGCCTCATCAGACGCATCAGCCCTTTATTCTTTAGTAAAAAGCTATTTAGCTGCTGATCAAGTTTCGCAAGCAAGTAATTTGTTAAATACAATTTCATTATACGCAGAGCAAGTACGCGAAGACGAATACACCTCAAGCTATGGCTACTTTTTAAATGGCGTACGCTTATCAATAGATGACGCCCTACAAAGCTATGCGCAAAGCCTAGATGAAAGCGATTTAACGCAAGCCAAATTGCTTGCTAATAACTACGCGCAACTTGCAGTAAAAACAGGTTACAGGCTAGTACGTAGCGGCGAATACGAAGGCCAACCATACGAGCAATACAAAACGCTACATGGTGCATGGGCTGCGCAATACCTTTATAGAGCTGGCGAATTTGAAGCGGCAAAAGACTATACTAACCAAGTACTTGCCATGTATGGTTCAACGGGTTTTGATAGTAACTACGCTTACTCTGCATCGCCTTACAGCGCCGCTACTTTAGATAACTACACTTATCCTATTCAATTTTTAGCAGGCTTAATTGAAGGCCTTTACCAAAGCGACGAAAACCCAGCAATAACGCTATCAGACAGCGAAACCGATATAAACAACGCGCAAGATCAAGTGTATGGTTTTAATATAGCTAATCGCCTGCTTGGTGGTGAAGATATAACAAGTGCCGCAGCTCAAGCTCGCAGCTTTTTTACAGAAAATGGTGATTACAACGAATTTTTTAGAGCGCTAACATCGCTTGATAACGTCCCTGGCACAGGCCTAATTTTAAGTGAAGCCGGCAGAAACGATCTAGCACAGCAAGTATTTACCTATGCTGGCGACTTTATAGCCTCGGATGACTACATAAGCAAAGAATCATCAACCACGCTTTTAACCGGTTCCAAGGGCTGTAAATTGTTAGTTGATTTAACTGCCCAAGTCGGTGGTGATACAGCAAATGCCGCTAATAAATGCTTAACCATGCTTAATACGCTCAATGCAGGCGATATACGTACGCTAAGTAATACCTCATCAATTACAGCTCATAATCAAGTAATAGTATCGCTTATTAAATGCGGCTTATCGGAGCAAGTAGCTGGTGTACACAATCAACTACTTAGCTACATTGCCCTAGATGAAGATACCGAAGACAGGTTTGAAGCACGCTTAGAAACCTTAGGTTACTTAGTTAATGCAAACCAAACATCACTGGCAAGTACCACTTTAAATGATGCTATTACTGAAATAACCCCTGAGCTAAATGCATTAACAAGCGATCAGCTAGAAACTATTTTAGCCGCTGTTAAAGCCGAAGTAATTGGTTTTGAAGAAGCTCAAACAGGTGAATTTGAACGTTATTCTATGCTTTCAAGTATGGGCACTAACGCGGCGAATATTAGCGATTTTTCAGCAAACTATAGCAATGCAAAAACACAAGCTAGCACGCTTTTAAATACGCTTGAGCCTCTTATTTTAAACTTTGCCGATACAATTATTGCCGACAACATGGAAGATTTAGTAAACAGTTTTACGCTAATTAACGATACCACTAAAGCACAAAGCTTAATAAATAATGGCGTTAATGGCGAAGCCGATCAGCTTGAGCTTTACATAGGCATGACCAACTTAGTCGCCTCTCGTGATGACTTTAAAGGCATAGCTATTGCCAGCGTAGATACAGACCACGACGGCTTACCTAACTTCTTTTTACCTAACACCAGCGATGAAGATATAGCCTTAGCTGGATTAATTGCCGACCAAGACGCCGATAACGATGGCGTAATTGATAGCGAAGACACTACCCCACTAGGTATTTAACTAAGAGCCGTAATAAATGCAGACACCGACTACCCTCGCGTGTCTGCTTTTGCTTTCTCAGGGTGTATACGCCGCAGAGCAGCAACAGCAGACCGAACCAAAAACACAGCCATGTAACGACCTTAAAAATGAGCAAAAAGAGCGTTGTGAAGCACTTGAGCACATTGAAGTAAAAGGCCAGTACATAGGCATAGAAGTACCCGAAGTTATTGGGCGTTCTTACTTAAATCGTGACTTTATAAATGCCACACCTAAAGGCAACGGCGATATAAACGAGCTTATTGCATTGCTCCCTGGTGTACAGCTAAGCAACGAGGCTTACTCTATTGGTAGTTTGGCAGAAATCAGCGCACCAGAAATATCAATCTCAGGCGCACAGCCATGGCAAACTGGCTTTTCGTTAGATGGACTAAACTACAATAACCGCATAGACCCGGGTAGCAGCAGCCGCTTAAGCTCTTCATCAAACGATGTATCGGGCGGCGTGCAAAGCATGAATGTAAACTCCGATGTAGTTGAATCAATCACAGTGTACGACCATAACATTCCGGCTGAGTTTGGTGGCTTTTCGGGTGGCATTGTTGATAGTAAAACCAAAAGCGTATTTACCAATGACAGTTTTAGCTTTGGTGTGCGGGGTAATCAAAGTAGCTGGGGGAGTTATCACTTTATAGAAGCCGATCAAGACAGCTCTCAGCAAAATGTTGATCAAAGCACACTTGAAACGCCTAAGTATGAAAAAATCAGCTATAACCTGCGTGCTAATAAACAAATTAATAAGCGCCATGGCGTAATGATGAGTGTTAGTTACTTAACCAGCGACATCAGCGATTTGTCGTTAGGAGAAGTCAAAACGCAAAGCCGTAAAAACATAAATGCCATTGTTAAATATGGTTATCGCAATGGCTGGGTAGACGCATTAGATTTAACCCTAATGTATTCACCTTACGAAGTAGATGACTTTATAACCGACGCCAAAGACAGCGACTTCCATTTAGAAGGCGGCGCAGTAGGCGCGGTCGCATCACTTACCCAGCACTTTGATTTTGCAACCTGGCGCAGCAACCTTAATTTTAGTATGAGTGATAGCAGCCGAGAAGGCCCAGCGCACTTTTATAACTGGCTGCAAGCTAAAGGCAAAGATTGGGGACAATATGCCGACCAAGGCGATGCGCAAACACGCTACTCTCGCCAAGGAGGCTATGGCGCTTTAGATAACACCCAATACACCACCAGCTGGAAAAACACGCTAAATTTCAATTCATTTGAATTTGCAGGAACTGAGCATAATATTAAGGCCGGTATAGAGCTTATTCGCCAAGAAGTAGAGCGCGAACGCATACAAAATAGCTATAACTACGACTCCCCTATTATATGGTCTAGCGCTAGTACACCACTTAATTGCAGTGGTTACACGCTTGACTGCCAAGCGCTTGAAACCACTATATCTATTGACGAACTTGCAGCGCAGTTAGGGGGCGAAATTGATTTTAACAACCAAGATCACATAACAGCGTACAGCAACAATGTAACAGCCACCGCACAGTATTTTAATGGCCGCTTAGTAACCCCAGCAGAGTATATAAATGTAGCGTTAAATCGCGCCTCGTTTTATGCAACAGATAGCATTACCTTAGGGCAATTAAGCTTAAATTTAGGTATGCGCTACGAATACAATGACTTTTTAGCTAATCATAATATTGCGCCACGTCTATCCCTTGGTTACGATGTATTTAACAACAACCGCACTATTATTAGCGCAGGGGTTAACCGCTATTACGACTCAGCCATTATTGGTTATAAAATAAAAGAGCAGCAGCGTTTTTCATACAGAGAGTACCGCCCAATTGAAAACGGCTACCTTCAAGGGTGGCTACCGTCTAACTACACCGGCGCGTTTAAATACCGCTTTGATGATGTAAATACCCCCTACGATGACGAACTCGCATTAGGCATTGCGTATTCATTTGAAAAAGCAGGCAATATATCTCTCAAATATGTAAAACGTAAAAAGCATCAGCAATTTTCTCAAGTTACCGATGAAGAAGCAGCTAGTGATGGCTATAAATACATTTATATGACTAACGAGGGTGATGGCAGCTCAGAGCGCTACTCTATCTCGTGGAGTGCACAGTTTGGTAAACACTCTTTATGGGCCAATGCCTCCTACGCTGAAAACAAAGTTTCAAACGACGAATACAGCGCTAGTGCAGAAAATACCCCCCTTGATGAACTCGTTTATTATCTCAATGCACAAGGCGAAGGCGAGCTTGTAACGCTTGGGCAGCTAGAGCAAATACGTACCAACTTTGGCACCCCAGTGTCAGGTGCGCTTGGTTGGAATGTTGATTGGAACAGCTCATTTAGTACAGGCTTAAATGTTACCTACAGTGACAGCTACACCAGCGCGGTAAGTACCGGGGCTAGCGAAAGTATTGGGCTTGAGCAAAGCTGTACAAGTTGCCCTGTAGAATCAAGCTTAGTTGATGTATACGAAGAGCAAGAAATACGCGCCAGAACCATGCTAGGGCTCAGTTTACGCTATAGCCATAACCTCACAAAAACCCAAACTATTGACATAAGAGCGGATATTTCTAATTTATTAAATGCCCGCACTTACACAGTAAACGAAGGGGCATCAGGTATTGAGCCCGGGCGTATGTTTTGGGTAGGAGTTAGCTATAACTATGATTAGGTTATTAAGCATTTTTTTACTGTGCTCATTTAGCTTAAACGCCAAATCAACAAGTAGTAACGATTTACGCTCACTTTATAGCAAAGGCCAAGCTCATTGGCCTGCTATTCAAACCAGTGACGGAAGAAGCGTTGAGCCCATGTCGCTTTTGCCTGTAGCATCGCCTAAGCCTGAGCACGTGGCACTAGGCGATAAGCTTTTTCATGATGTGCAGCTTTCACGTAATAATACCGTTAGCTGCGCCACCTGCCATGAACGCGACAAAGGCTTTCATGATGGCCGTACAACTGCCATAGGCATTGACGAGCAAATAGGCACGCGTAACACCCCCGCAATTTTTGGTATTGATCAATGGCAACATTTTTTTTGGGATGGACGCGCAATCACCGCTGAGCAGCAAGCACTTATGCCAATAGAAAACCCGATTGAAATGGACTTAGATCCAAAAATAGCTTTAGCCCGAGTAAATAAAGATAAGAGTTACCGTGCATTTAATAAAAGCGCTTTTAATAGCAGCACGTTAACCACTGAGCAAATGGCAAAAGCCTTAGTTGCGTTTGAGCGCACATTAGCAGCGCCAAATAGCCGCTATAAAACTTTTTTAACGCAGCTTAATAAAAATCCACAACAAGCAGTTAGTAGCCTAAGTGATAGTGAGTTAAATGGCCTGCACCTATTTAGAACTAAAGCTAAATGCATGACTTGCCATAACGGCGCACTACTTAGCGACAACCAATTCCATGGCACAGGGCTGCATTATTACGGCCGCCGTTTTGAAGATAAAGGCCGCTACGATGCCACCCACAACCCTGAGCATATTGGCCAATTTAGAACCCCATCGCTATTAGGGTTAATGCAAACATTTCCGTGGATGCATAACGGCTTATTTGACGATTTAGCCGGTATTGTCGCCTTATATAACCATGGCGGAGTAAGGCCCAGACCACGAAAAAACCAACTAAACGACCCACACTTCCCTAAAACCACCGACCTGCTTATAAAGCTTAATTTAACCAAGCAAGAACAAGCAGACCTAGTGGCATTTTTACGGATTTTATAAATAGTAAGCTACTCACCTAAAGTGCGCGTGAGTAGCTTAGCG
This sequence comes from Pseudoalteromonas sp. 2CM28B, assembly GCF_023161935.1. NCBI lineage: Bacteria > Pseudomonadati > Pseudomonadota > Gammaproteobacteria > Alteromonadales > Pseudoalteromonadaceae > Pseudoalteromonas > Pseudoalteromonas sp. 2CM28B. The sequence continues at coordinate 324,859 of NZ_JALNTH010000001.1, read as the reverse complement.
AGATAAAATCGAGGCCTGGGTTAGGCTTTTTAATACCAGCGTTTGAATAATGAAAATACTTAAGCGAGACACTATGTTGCTCAGCCTCACCAAATTTCATGGCAATGCCTAGGCGGTCTTCAAACTGGTAATGGGTGCTTATGTTTTTTCCCGCAAATTTGGTGTCGTCTAATAAGCTTAAACCAATACCAAACTCGGCAAAAACGCGGTTCCCAGCAATACTGCCAATAGGATAAAAAATAACAGGCGAAAGCGATAAGCCTAAATTAGCGTCGTAGCGTTTTGGGTCATCGTATTCAAAAAAGTTGGCATTGGCTTCTAGGTAAATCTCTAGCTCTTCAAAGCCTTCTATTTGATAATCTAAGGCATATTGATAAGCCACCTTAACCCCTCGCACGTCTCCTTCACCTTGAATATAGCTCATCGAAAAGTAATCTTGTGCAGCCGTTGCAGCGCCTGCGTATAGCGTTATAGCTATTAAAAACAATTTATAAAGTTTCATGTTATTCACCTCAAGCAGCTCTATTTTTATTGCAATTGCTTGACCTAAACACAGCAAATTTAGCTGCTATAGATTAAGCAATGATTCAATGAGGTGCATACTAATTGCATTTAACTATTTTGATAATTGCAATTTAAGTGGAATAACTTTCTTCAATATATTGATAATTAAACAGTGATTGAGCGCACGCTAACGTGTGTTGTTAAACGCTTATATTGCTGCTTAAAAAGCTGCCAACCCACAATACCCGACAAGGTATTACCGCATGCCATACCGATAAATAACCCTGTTAAACCGTAAAAATACGAGCCTAACCAAAGTAGTGGTAAGTAACACAAAAATAGCCGCAATATGGAGATAAATAAGGCCGTGGTCGCAAAGCCCAGCGCGTTACATACCGATACCGTGATCATACATACACCCAAAGCCGCATAGCTCAGGGGCACAAATGCAAAGTAATCTGTTAGGTTAGCTACTATTTCACTATTATTGCTAAGCGCATTTGCAAGCGGGTTAGCCACACCTAGCATAATAACCGCTAATAAAATTTGTATGCCAATTACAAAACCGCACGCAAGTTTTACTACGCTTAATATTTGCCTAAGCTCGCCCCGCCCTTTTAAATTTCCAACAATGGGGGGCAGCGCCATGGTAAGCGCTAAAATTAAAATAATCGCAATATATTCAATACGGTTTGCAAGCCCCCAAGCTGCTACAGCAAACCCACCATACGCGGCAATCAGTGCCGTTACTATCATGGCTGAAATAGGCGGAATAAACTGTGAAAGTAAAGCCGGCGCCATCATTTTGGCAATGGCTTTTATTGCCTGCTCGGTGCGGTTTTTTAAAACGTCAAAGGTTACAAGTTCTCGTTTAATAAGCGTGTAAAACACCACTACTAAGCCTATTGAAAAAGCAACACAGCTTGCCCATGCAGCACCCGCTAACTCCATATCAAAGGTAAACATAAACAATGGATCGAGCGCTATATTTAACACGCTGGTTAGCACCATAATTCGCCCAGGCAATAAGGTTTCGTTATGAGCACGGCAAATGCTGTAACCAAAATAAAGCAGCGCTCCAAGCCAGCAGCTTATTAGCCAAGGCAACCAGTAAAGCTCGGTTAAATTAAATAACGAAGGCGTTGCACCCAGCGCTAAAATTATAGGCTGCTGAAAAAGCCACAACGCCAAGCACAATAGCGTTACTATTACGGTGCCAATAAGTACGATTAAACTACCTAAGTAGCGTGCGTAGTGAACTTTATTTTCCCCAAGTGCAGTAGAAATGGTCGCAGTTGCCGCAATACCTAAGCCTACTTGTACTCCCACAATTACCTGAAAAATAGCAATACTAAAGGCAACTACAGCGAGCCGCTCAGCGCCTAGCTTAGCAATAAAAATACTATCAACCAGCTGGCTTCCCATAATAGAAAACAAGCCAACCAACATAGGCCAGGTTTGCTTAAATAAATACTTTAAAAGTAATGATGTATTACGGCTCATAAGGCAGGCTCACTCTAAACTTAAAAATTTAAACGAGAAAAATACCGAAAAAAAGGCGCTTATAGTAAGCGCCACAGGAAAAGTCACAATGAATAACCTGCTAGTATATTTACACAACTAAGTATTGATAATATAGTTGTTTAAATAATCAGTTTATTGAAAAATTTGATAATGAACATTGCCCATTTAAATCTGTTTGTCAGAATCGCAACAACACACAATATTAGCTTAGCTGGCAAGGAGTTAGGTTTGTCGGCTGCGGTTTCTAGTGCCCAAATGAATAAGCTTGAAGAAACGCTCGGCGTTAAACTCATTCATCGTACAACCCGAAAAGTATCGCTAACCGAAGAGGGCCAAGCTTTTTTACCCCACGCCGAGGAAGTGCTTGCCAATGTTGAAATGGCACGCGCCTCGGTAGGTATTGGCAGTGTAACTCCACAAGGAAAATTGCGCATTACCGCCCCTGCTTCGTTCGGGCGTATGCATATTATTCCTGCATTGGCTGGATTTATTGAGCAATACCCCGACCTGACAATTGATTTACGCTTAAGCGATAGCATTATTGATATGGTTGGCGGTGGTTTTGATATAGCAATACGCGACGCCGCCCTAAACGACTCAACCCTTATAGCCCGAAAGGTTGCCCGCGATAAACGCTTAATTTGCGCATCGCCTAATTACCTTGCAAAACACGGCACCCCAACAACACCGCAAGATTTAAAAAATCATACCTGTGTTAATTTACATGGTTTAACTACGTGGTCGTTTATTACACCCGAGGGCACACAAAATATTAAAACCAATAACGTATTACAAGCCGATAACGGTGAAGCGGTGCGCGATGCGTGCGTGCAAGGCTTAGGTATTACGCTAATGTCGAGCTGGTGTGCCTATAAAAAACTACAAAGTGGTGAGCTGGTACAAATTTTACAAGATTACCCACTTGCATCCGACACCGCTATTTGGAGTGTGTACCCAAGTTCGCGTTTATTAGCGCCAAAAGTAAGGGCCTTTATAGACTACTTTAGCGGCTACTTTGGTGACGAACCCTACTGGGAAAAAATATAATTATTTAACCGTAAAATATAAAAGCACAAACCTAGGTTTGTGCTTTTTGCGCTTTAAATATATGGAGCTTTATTGGTAAACCTTGGGCAAGTAAAAACAGCAGTTGCTAACTTGTACTTTTATACTTCGTATTTAATCGTGTAAGTTTATTAAATAACTTAATAACAACTCCCAATAATGTTAATTAAAAGCTAGCCATGCATCTCAAACATATCAATAACTCTTTTAAAACTTTCATTTTATTTGCACAATTTATTGCCATACTAAAACCTACGTATATAAATCGTTTTGGGGTAAGTATGAGAACAATTAAACGAAGTCGTTTAAAAGCGCCTAGCGTTAACACTACAAAAACTAAGCTCGCATTTTGCCTGATTAGTGCCACGGTACTTTTAACTGCATGTGGCGAGCAGATAAAAAGCGAAAGTACACCTGCCTCCCCAGAAACTAAAAGCGCTAAAAACACGCTTATAAATACCGATGAATTTAATATTAAAGCCATGGTAAAGCTGCCACAAACTGTTGAATGTACGCTTGAAAACGGCTTACAAACTCAGTGTGCTCAGGTTGTTTTAAAATATCAGCCCGACAACATTGAAGTCGGCCCTTTTTGCCCAGAAACACTCGACGACGTAGGTGGAATTTGGGATTGGGATGGCACCGATGCGGGGCTATATAGGTTAGATAAAGCATTTTTAACCATGCTTAACGAGCAAGGTTTTACCTTTTACGATGAAGACGGCAACGTGCATATTGTTGATAACGCGACCATTCGCCCAACCGTTGATCATGCATGTATTAATGTATCGGTAGATAAAAGCGTAGAAATTACCGCCCTTTTACCACTGCACCCTGTTATGTCTGAGCAATCAACAGCGCTGGGCACTGTATCTAAAGTGGGTATAGCGCTTGCGGGTGTGCCTATTTTTTCGGATGCGCCAAGTGTGCAACATACTGGGCATTTACCCGCGCTTGATACCTGCGCAGGTCATATTGATCCGGGCGGTTGGTACCACTACCACGGCACCGCCAGTGATATAGACAGCGTATATAAACACGAACATGTAAACGCCAACTGTAATAATTTAACGCAAAAGCCAAGCGCCCTGTTTGGTTATGGCTTTGATGGCTACCCAATTTACGGAAGCCAAGAAATTGATGGTACATCCCCAACCGAGCTTGATAGCTGTAATGGCCACACAGGCCCCGCAGGCGAAAGCGGCATAGTCACTTACCACTACCATGCAAGTAATACATTCCCTAACTTACCTAAGTGCTTAAAAGGCGTGGTTGCACAAAATAATTTTACGACCACAGCACAAGCGGGTGTAGGGGCTAAGCCACCTGAAGGCACTAAAATAACTCGCCATGAACCACCTGGTGGAGGCGGTCCAAAAGCGGGTGGCCCTAACGGCGGCATGTCGCCACCGGGGTTTGCTGAGGCAGCTAACAAACTAGGCGTTAGCGAAGAAGCGCTTATGCAAGCAATGCAAGAAGCCGGCGGCCCTAATGCCGATTTAACGGTTGTAGCAAAGGCACTTAACGTAACACCGGAGCAACTAAAAGCCGCCCTACCCGAAAAACCTAAACGCTAATTAACCTGAACTCTGGTTAGAGATTTACTAACATATTGAACCATAATGATATTTAAGTTTATTTTCTCTAGCCAGAGATTTTCAGTGAAAATAAGGTAAATTTACGCGTCAATAGCTGGCCTATTGCAAGTAAATTAAGCGCGGTTAGCACTGAAAATAGCTGCTCGAGATAGATTTATTATCCAAATTCAGGCTAATTATAAATTACGGCAAGTGTTAAAAGCACTTTCCGTAACAATTAGTTACGCAACTTAAAGCGTTTTAAAAGTTCCTAAAATCGTCAAAAATGTGAGAAAACGTTGGCTTGTGTCAAGAACAGTAAACGTTAGTAAAAAGCTGTAAACACGCCCCTGTTATCGGTTACATGTCAGTTACCATTCAGTTTAAAGCGCTAGTATTGAACCCAGTTATGTAACAACATACACGAGGCACTAGTATGAAACTGACTCAATTACTCCCTGCTCTACTTGCCATAAGTGCAGTATCTGGCGCTGCATATGCAGCACCCAATGAGCGAGAACACGCAAAAAGTTTTAATAATGAGCGCGCAAAACGCATCGAATACAAACGAGATGAGCGCCGCGATGACAAAAAACAGCGTATAGAATATAAAAAAAACGACCGTAAAGAGCGCAAACAAGCCAAACGCGAGCACCGCAAAGAGCAAAAGCGCAAAGTTGCCCATTACAAACAGCAGCAACGCACTCGTAATTATTTTAAACATAATCGCCACAACGTAGTGACCTACCGGCCTGGGCATTATTTTAATCATTTACCGCGCAATAGTGCTTCAATCAGATTTAATGGCATTACGTTTACATTTAGTGATGGTATTTACTACAGAAAAGCAAAAAGAGGCTACCACGTAGTTAAGCCACCAAGAGGCTTAAGAATACGCTCTCTACCAAGGCATTATTCACACTTTAAACGCCACAATACCACTTACTATACCTACCAAAATGTATATTACGTGGCAGATAATAATGGTTATAGAGTAGTTGATGAGCCTAAAATAGTGGTTAATCAGGCTATTAAGGTAGGCAGTGCTAAAAATTATGATTTAGGGCAAACCTACGACACCCTCCCTATTTCGGCAGAGGCAGTCACGATTAACGATCAACAATATTTTAAGTACCAAGATATTTATTTTTTACCGCAAATAAACGGTGACGAAATAAAATATTTAGCGATAAATTTAGGGTAAACAATTTAGCTCAAACGCAGGGCAAGTTTCGCTAAGCATCTTGCTCTTTTGACATTAAGTCGGCCATTCGTTGGTTAATTTCTTGCTCACTTAAATCTTCTTTATGGGTGCCTATGGTCCAAATATGCCCGAATGGGTCTTGTAGGGTGCCGGCTCTATCACCATAAAACTGGTCGTGCACTGGGCGTACTTCTGTAGCGCCAAGTTCAATTGCCTTTTTAAATACGCTGTCTACATCTTCTACGTAAAGCATTAAACTTACCGGTGTGCCACCAAGTGCATTGGGGCTTTTAAATGACTCGTCCGGGCATGAGTCCGAAATCATAATGTGGGAGTCGCCAATTATAATTTCAGCATGGGCTATACCGCCCTCTGGCAGCGGCATTTGCATTACTAACTGCGCATTAAATGCATCACGATAAAAACAAATAGCTTGCTGAGCACCTTCTATAATTAAGTACGGTGTTACCGAACTAAACCCTTTGGGAATTGCTGAAACAGTCATAACGCTCTCCATTATTTTTTATGGGTGTATGTATTTAGCCTATAGGTTAAAAACACTTCTTTCAACGTGTTAACTCATTTAAGTCACTATAATTAAATTAGCCAATTTGTGGTCAATAACTATACTAGCTGTAATATATATCTTACTTTTATTTGCTTAGGACTTTTATAATGTTAGCTAAAATTAGCCTAGCCGCTAAAAAGTATAAAGTTCTGAAGTATTTAGTTTTAAGCTGGTGTGCTTTATTTGCCCACCAAAGCGTGGCTAAAGTTGTGATTGCCATTGTAGGTAAAACAAAAAACGACTCTTTTTATCAGCAAGCCTTTAAAGGCTGTTTGCACTTTAGTAATGAGCACCCTGAAATAGAATGCAAGTACGATGGACCAAAAGACTTTCAAGATATTCGTAGCCAATCTATGGTCATTAATAGGTTAGTTGACCAAAAAATAGATGGGTTAATCGTAGCAACAACCGACTCTCAGCATTTGGTCACTCGTTCATTAATGGCGCTTAAAAGCAAAAACATTCCTGTTATAACGTTTGATTCTGACCTGCTAGAAAAACACCAACAGTTCCGCCTAGCCTACGTAGGCAGTAACAACTTCGACTTTGGCGTTGCCTTAGGCGAGCAAGTAAAAAAACTGACCAACAAAGCAAATAATACGCTTTGCATGCAGTCGGGGCACCATACAACCCCTAATTTAAACAAGCGTATTGCAGGGGTTAGGTACGCGCTGCCTGATCAAGCGACAGCGCACCTATCAGGTAAAAACGGCTGGCGCGAACATAGTCGCTGCCCCTTATTTAGTTTAGGTAAGCGCGAAGAGTCACTAAAGCAGTTAATGCATTTATTAAAAATGGACAACCCACCCATTTTTTTAGCTGTGGCGGGGTTTGCACAATTTAACCCTCATTACGTAAATGCCTTAGCGCCTTTTAAGCAACGTATTGCCGATAAAGACATTATTATTGTTTCTGCCGATACAGAAGAGATACAGCTCAATGTGTTAAGCAGGGGTCTATCTTCGGCTAACATAGGGCAAAACCCTTTTGAAATGGGCCGCTTGAGCACCAAGCTAATGCACGACTACATTTTATATAATAAAAAGCCTGCGCAATCTCACTATTACACCGACTTTCATTACTGTACACAAAGTAACGCCTCACAGTGCACTGTTAATCATTAAAATTTTACCCCATTAACTGGGGGGTATGCCCTTTTAAGTACGATGCAGCGCACTTTAGCCAGCGTATTATTGCTCTAAGTTTAAACGTTGGTGCCACGCTGCAATGCTTTCATCGGGGTATTCATCAAACTGTTTATCATTCTTTTGAATATGCGGGGTAACCCAATTGGCCTTACTAGCAAGCATTAAATGGGTGTGCTCTGGCGGTACGGGTAATTCGCTGTCTATTGCGCCAGCAAAGGGATGAACTTGCTCAGGCCATCGCGAATCATATAACCACAAGTTACTGCTGCAGTGCTTACAAAAATGGCGCTCAGCGGGGCTGGTTTTATCACCCACTTTGGCATGATAAATAGTAATATGCTCACGCCCTGTAACCTCAAGCGTGCTGTATTGTGCGTTCAAGTTTATAACAAACCCGCCACTGCCGGCCGTTTTACGACAAATAGAGCAGTAACATAAGTTATAAGGGTAAGGGTGTTTAGAGCTCACACTAAACGTTACTTTGCCACAGTGACAAGCGCCTTTAAGCTTCATAATAAATCCAATTAGTTACTGTTTAAGAGTTAATACCATAACCAGTTAGCCATAAAAAAACCACACCCTTTACAGGGTGTGGTTTTTATTTGCTAAAGCGTTTTGTTCTAACGCTGCCAAAATCTTAAATTGCGCAATGTTTCAATAAATTTATCTGCAGAGTGCATGTTTAAATCTATCCACCCATCGTCGGCTTTACCATCAAGCCCTGCGGCTTCAAATAATGCCATGGCATCTTTTGTGTAGCCTATGTATTTCATGTGCGCGAACGCATCGCTCACAAAGTCTTTCGCCTCAGGGATACCAGCAAGCTTCTTAGCGCCCTCTTGCGTTGCAAGTACCATCACCGCATCATAAAGCACCGAAGGGCCGCCATTGATTACTTGATCCGCTGCTACATGCTTACCTTTACTACAACATGCACCCCCTACTTGTGCGGCCACAATTTCGTAGTTAGCACCTTCAGCGTCTAAGGCATTTGTAACCGAATTAAAAATATCAGCATCAAAGCCATCGCTCACTAAAATACCTAACTTACGACCTTTAAAGGTATCTGGCGCATTTTTTAAAATACTTAGCGCATCTGATACAGGTAAATCGTTACGCGTTGGCATAGCAGCTTCAGCCGGCTCTGGCATATCTTGCAGGCGCAGGCCTTTTGCAACTTCTTGCGCTAATGTGTTATCTACATTTAATAAGTGCGAAACCACACGCTCACGAATCGGCACATGCTCTACTTTTGAAAGCTCAAATACAAACGCATATTGAATGTGCGCTTGCTCTACGTCTGTTTGGCTTAAGTAAAATTGGCGCGCTTGGCTGTAGTGATCGCTAAATGTTTCTGAGCGATAACGCAGCTTATCTCCACCGCTTACTTCTGGCTCGCTTGAGCTTTTAAAGCCATGCACTGGGCATTCGCGGGGGTTATGCTCATCGCCGCTCCACGAGTTTGGCTCGTAGTTAGCACGCCCTTTAGGGTTATGCATTGCCATGTGGCCATCTTGTTGAAAATGACGCATTGGGCATTTAGGCGCATTAACCGGAATATGCGTAAAGTTAGGACCGCCTAAGCGTTTGGTTTGAGTATCTAAATACGAAAAGTTACGCCCTTGCAGTAATGGGTCAGGTGTAAAATCAAGCCCAGGTACAATGTTTTGTGTACAAAAAGCAACTTGCTCTGTTTCGGCAAAAAAGTTATCAACTACACGGTCAAGCACCATGCGGCCCACAATTTTTACGGGTACTTGCTCTTCAGGTATAAGCTTGGTGGCATCAAAAACATCAAATTCAAATTCATCAGCAAATTGCTGATCAAACACTTGTACACCCAGCTCCCACTCTGGGAAGTCGCCTTTACCAATAGATTCCCACATGTCTCTGCGATGAAAATCAGGGTCTGCGCCATTAAGTTTAAGCGCTTCGTTCCACACTACTGACTGCATACCGGCTTTTGGTTTCCAATGAAACTTAACAAATTTTTCATCGCCATTTGCATTAATAAATTTAAAGGTATGAACACCAAAGCCTTCCATAAAGCGTAAAGAGCGCGGTATGGCTCTATCTGACATGGCCCACATAATCATATGAATTGACTCAGGCGATAAACTTACAAAGTCCCAAAAGTTATCGTGCGCGGTTTGCGCTTGTGGAAAACCACGGTCTGGTTCAGCCTTAGCTGAGTGAATTAAATCAGGAAACTTCATTGCATCTTGAATAAAAAATACAGGTATGTTGTTACCCACTAAATCCCAGTTTCCTTCTTGGGTGTAAAATTTAACAGCAAACCCGCGAACATCACGTGCTAAATCGGGAGACCCTTTATTCCCTGCCACAGTTGAGAACCGTGCAAATACCGGTGTTTTTTCACCTTTGCGCTGAAAAATATCAGCACAAGTTAAATCTTCAAGCGTATCGTAGGTTTCAAAATAACCATGAGCACCGTAGCCTCTGGCATGTACCACACGCTCTGGAATGCGTTCGTGATCAAAGTGAAACAGCTTTTCGCGCATTACATGATCTTCTAATAAACCTGGGCCGCGCTTGCCTGCACGTAATGAGTTTTGATCGTCGCTAACAGGGCACCCTTGCGCGGTGGTCATCGTTGGGTATTCATCAGAAGCCTTTTGATGTAATTCGCCACCATGCCCTTTATTGCCTGAGTATTTAAATGATTCAGCCATGTTTAGTCCTTCATACAATTTGATTTAATGGGTCGATAGTTTTTATGGGCTTTAAATTAAAAGCGACTATGCAAATGCAAAATAAAGACCAGCCATCCAACCTAGTAAAAAAAGGGCTGTACAGACAAAAAAGTAGTATTTGAGGTAATTTATAAAAGAAAAAATTACACAGGCGTGTAACTTTTTCAGACAAAAAAAGAGCACTTAAAAAGTGCTCTTAGGCTTAAGCCTTAATCTTTATTCTCGTTAACTAAAATAACTTTACGATGTGGGAATGGAATTTCGATATTGTTTTCATCAAGGGCTTTTTTAATCAGCTCTGGCACCGTGTATAAAATTTCGAAGTAGTGCTCGCCTTTACAAAAAGGTCTTACTAAAAAGTCTACCGAGCTGTTGTTTAGTGTTTCTACTTCAACAAAAGGAGCAGGGTCTTTTAGTATGTGTGGGTGAGCCTCAAGCACGCTATCAATAACTTTGCGAACAGCGTCGGTGTTTTCATCGTATGCCACACCAAAGTGCATATCTACGCCGCGAATAGGATGATGCGAGTGATTAATAATTTGCGCTCCCCAAATTTGGCTATTTGGGATAATAACTTGCTGATTATCGAACGTTTGCAAAATTGTTGTAAACATATCAACCTCGGTCACTTTACCAAAGCGCCCTGCGGCTTCAATAAAGTCGTTTACTTTGTAAGGTCTAAATATAAGTAACATTACACCTGCAGCTAAGTTAGACATAGCACCTTGCAGCGCTAACCCAATAGCTAAACCTGCCGCACCTAATAGCGCAATAATTGAAGCTGTTTGCACACCAAAGCGGTTTAACACGGCAATAAATACAAACGCTAAAATAACATAGCGCGCCATACTGCCTAAAAAGCGAAACAGCGTGTCATCAAAGTGAGTGTATTTATGGCATAAACTAATAATCATATTACGCACTTTACCCGCAAGCCATAAGCCTATTAGTAATATAACAATTGCCATTAGAATATTTGTTGCCCACATTACTGCTGCCGGCAAATACTGATTTACATCAATATTATTTATTATCTCGTCCATTTTATTGTTCCTGTTAGACTGGTTGTAAATATAAAATCACATTAAACATTTGATGTTAACTTTTTATTAACCAAATTACGAATTTTTACTTATTCGCTGTATTTGCCTTTCATTTTTATCACCAATAACAGTTACAAAAACAAATCAGTACATAAATTGACCGAAAATATTTTTATTGCGTATATATTGTTCAATTTGTAAATAAAGCCAATGTGTTCTAAACCTTTAAGAGACACCTTGTTAAGGAGCGTTGTTATGCCAACAACAAATACGATTAATAAACACTCTGAATTTGCCCGCTGCATTGAATGCAATAAGGTAAACACATTTGCGGCTTTTCACTGGCTAGCACTGGCATTTAAAGACATGGCCCGTGCGCCCATATTGAGCCTTATTTACGGGGTAATATTTACCCTTATTCCTGTTGCTATTGTTTACTGGGCAATGTTTACAGGTACATATTTAGTAATACTGCCTGCAACCGTGGCGTTTGCATTAATAGGCCCAGCCTTTGCGGCAGGCCTTTACGATGTAGCATGGGAGCTTGAAAAAGGGCATAAACCCACACTTAGCCACTCTATAAAGTCGATGTTTAGAAACCCAGTAGGCGAATGGGGCTTTGCAATAATGCTAATGGTTATCATGATTGCTTGGATGCGTTTAGCCGCGCTTGTGCATGCTTTATATCCTAGCCACGCCAATCCCACCTTTGAAGAGTTATCGGCGTTTTTAACGTTAGGCAGCATAATAGGAGGGGTATTACTGGTGACTGTATTTTCGCTTTCTGCTTTTGCTCCACAAATAATGATGGAGCGCCGAGTAGATATTATGACCGCTGTAATAAGCTCTATGAACGCTGTAAAAACTAACTTTGCCGCTATGGTGGTATGGTCAATTTGTATATTTTTATTGGTAGCTGTTGGTTTTGCTACCGGCGCCACGGGCTTTATTGTAATTATGCCTTTGCTTAGTTACGCCAGTTGGCATGCTTATATTGCAGTTATTAAAACCAAAAAACCTCGTGGTTACGAGTAACAACCAACCACTTAAAGTTCCAACCACACTGACTAAAAATAGCGCCAAAAGGCGCTATTTTTTTATCAGCCTAGCAAAGCAAGCTTTGCTTAAAATACCCAAATAGCATGTAAAAAGGGCTGGTTTTCTATTTTATTAGTCCCTAACTTGTTGTACCAATAGCGCCACTCTACCCCTACCATCAACTGCTGCGGGTTTAAATTAAAGTTTTGCCCTACATCCCAATGCACAGCGGGTTGAGCAAGCAACCACTCATTAACTTTATTGCCTAGTTCGTCATCACGCCCAGAAATATATTCTACGTGGCCGGTAAAATAAAATGCTTGGCTAGCTAGTGTAAAAGGTGCACCCCATGCAAGGTCTATAAAAATACTGTTGTCTTGCTTGGCTAGCTGATCTTTTTGCACGCCGCCATTGGCATCAATGTAACCTGCAAAAGTAGTTGTTAAAAAATCAAAGCCAGGGGCATCCCAGCTGAGCTTGATGCCTGGGGTGTATTTCATCAACCCCTCTTCACCGGCGTTTATACCAAACACTAAACCTGTGTCTTTTATTGCACCATAACGCACAGAGGTATCAAAGGCTTTTGATAAGCTAAGTGTTGTGTACCACTCGCCATATATACCCGTATCTTGAAAACCATCACTAAGGCTGTCGTTTAAAAAGTCGATAAAAAAGTAGTTATCACCTAAGTCATGCTCTGAGGCATGCTCTATGGTGTAGGTGCGTGTAAATGACGACTCCCCGGTAAAGGGATTTAAGGCATCGCCAAAATTTGTGTGAAGCTGTGTGACGCTCCAATTTTCTGCTAGTGCTGAGTGAGACAAAAGCAGTATAGATGTTGTAAACAGTGTTTTTAAAAAATTCATGATTTATTTACATAACCCCAATTAAAATGCGGCGGGAGTATATCAGTGAGCATTCACCAACTAAAGAGATTAAATAAGCACAAAGGCTGATTTTTAAAATCTAAGCAGTAAAGCCCAGTAGCGCGGCTTTAAAAGAGCAGCGTTAGCCCTGTATAAAACACCTGAATTAATCATTACGCAGGTAATAAATAAGCGCCTTTATATTTTGTATACCCTTGCTTAGCTTATTTACTGGGTTTTATTTAGAGGTTGTAGCGCGTGCAATATTAAGGTGAGCTTTAAAGGCAATTTAATAACGGCATGAATTGTAAGACTAGGTACTTTAGGTAGATGTATTACACAGACTACGCCTTATTGAGCATAAACAAATTTCAACTCTTTCGATAAACAGCCACAGCTTTTTTACTACTGTGCACAATTTACAAAAATAAGTGCATAAAATTCATATTCTACGCCTCTCCCTTTTTAACCCTACGTACCCAATTAAAAATAAAACATTAAATATCAATAATTTAAACAAATAAACTTGATAGGCATAGGCTTTGCTTCATGTATTGCAAGTTAAATGGTAGCAATGGCTACATACAACAAATTACACAACGGGAGACATTATGAGTAACTCACAACACCCAATTGAATTTACAGCCCCAGGTATGGATAACGAATCAGCAAAAAAAACAATTGAAACACTCGATAACCGACTCGTAGCGCTTTTAGACTTACAACTTACTTTGAAGCATATTCACTGGAATGTAGTAGGCCCAAGCTTTATTGGTGTGCATGAAATGTTAGACCCACAAGTCGATGCTATTCGCGAAATGACCGACACCATAGCAGAGCGTATTGCTACATTAGGCGGTACGCCACAAGGTACACCTAAGTCAATTGTAGATCGCCGCACATGGGAAGAATACTCATTAGGTAAAGCCTTTGTAGTAGAGCATTTAGGTGCATTAGACAAAGTATACAGTGGCGTAAACGCCGACCACCGCAAAGCCATTGGCACGCTGTCTGAATTAGACCCAGTATCAGAGGATATGATCACCAGCCAGCTAGGTGACTTAGAGCAGTTTCAATGGTTTGTACGTGCACACATTGAATCGTCTGCAGGTAAACTAAATCATTAATTTATTACCCACTTTGCCATACAAGGAATGTTAATAAGAGTTAAAGGACTAATAAAGATACAAGGATACGTTACATAAGTAGGTACAGGATGAAGTGCAAACTACAAGGACCCGTTGCTTATTACATAAAGGATGTAGTAAATGCACCAAGGATGATTAAAGCTTGCTAACGGATTTGGTAAACCTACAAGGATTGTTAAAATACAAACGCCTAGTATAGGCATGCTAAGCGTTTGTATTTTTTACCACTTTAAAGCTTAAAACTATCCCAAGGACCAGTAATAGCCAACGTTTTAGTTGGCATGTATACGTTTACAAACAAGGTTTGCCCGTCTGGTGAAAAACACGCCCCAGCAAGCTCTGTTTGCGCATGCAATTTAGCAAAGTTATACACCTCTCCTTTAGGTGTTACCCCGCGTAAATGGTTATTCACCGTGTCTGTGTATTGATCCTCACATACAATTAAATGCCCGTTAGGCGCTACCGTTAAATTATCACCAAAGTTGTATAACGACTCGTTTGTACTTTCTACAAATAGTTGTATTTTACCAGGCTCATTTTGCTCTAACTCAGTGCCTTCGTTTTTTGAAGGTGTGTACTTCATTACCTGACCTAACTGCTTTTTGCCCCCATTAGTACAGCAAAAATAAAGCTCACTTTTACCCCAATGTATTCCCTCTCCTCGTGCAAATAAGGCTGCACCTTTTTTATAACCTTGCTTACGTAGGTCATCATTTGGGCTTTTAGGGTTTGTGAGCGTTATCCATTCAACTAAAAGGTCGCTGTGTAGTGGCATGGCCGGTGAATCCCAATTTCGGCTATCAAACTGAGGCTGGTTTTTAATTACCATCGCTTGCAATGTGCCGCCTTTATTTAACTTATCGCGATGATGAGGAATAAACCGATAAAACAAACTATCGCCTCTATCTTCAGTTAAATAAACAATACCGGTTTGTGGGTCTATTGCTGCGGCTTCATGGTTAAAGCGGCCCATATCATATAATGGCTCTGGCTTAATTAGGCCTTTGGCGCTGGCTGGTACCTCAAAAATGTAACCGTGAGATTGAGACAAGCCATCGCTTTTATCCATAACGGTTTCTTCGCAGGTTAGCCAACTGCCCCACGGCGTTACACCGCCTGAGCAGTTTCTTATTGTGCCACACAGCGATAAATACTCTTGCTCTCGTTTTTGCTCTTTTACGTTATAAATAATATGGCTAGTGCCCCCTGGCAAAGCTACACCATTTTTAAATGAATCATAGGCTAAGGGGGTTTTGTGGTTACTAATTAAATCAGATGCTTTATTAATGTGTTTAGGTTGTAACTCATGGTTACGTATAAGGGCTACGCGTTCGTTATCTAATGCAATACAACCCATGCCATCGGCACGGTCGGGTACGTCTAAACCATCATCCATTTTATCGCCAAGTGCCGATATAACCCGATAACTAAAGCCTTTAGGTAAATCTAATAAGGCCTGAGGGTCGGCTATTAATGGGCCATAAGCAGGTAACTTTGTTGTTACTTCAGGTAAAGCAACGTTACCCATTGCGCTGCGCGATAAGCCAATAAACGCAAGCGAGCCTGCACTAAATAAAAACTCTCTTCTAGAAACCATTATTTTATTCCCGTGTTTTTTATTAAATCTATAGTAAAGGAAATAACTCCCTAGAAGTGCGGCGCTTTGCTAAATTCATCAAAATGTAATAATGTAACATTCCATCCGTACCAGATATCAGTTAATTCAACTTTAAACAATTGCCCTCACTGTTTAATAGTAGGATAGTAAGTTACTCAAATAACAACGGCTTAATTAGGAGTATCATGATCAAAGTATTACTAGCAACCAGCTTAATGGCCTCTTCATTCGCAGCTTTAAGTAATCCACTCACCGTTGAAGAACAACGCATCAGCAAAGCACAAACAGCTATGCCCACTGTGTTAAACGCCTTTAATAAAGAAGTAACCACCTTTGAGCAACAGTTTAAAGCGCTCAATAGCTTTAAAGAGGCAAAGCAGCTCATTCAAACCTATAGTTTTGAGCTGTGGGAAAGCGCTAAGCAACGCATTATTAAAACTAACAATTACGACGACCGAGCACTTTACTGGGCGCGCTT
The DNA here is from genome assembly GCF_023161935.1 of Pseudoalteromonas sp. 2CM28B. NCBI lineage: Bacteria > Pseudomonadati > Pseudomonadota > Gammaproteobacteria > Alteromonadales > Pseudoalteromonadaceae > Pseudoalteromonas > Pseudoalteromonas sp. 2CM28B. The sequence goes on along the minus strand of NZ_JALNTH010000001.1, from coordinate 308,364 downwards.
GCTTTCAAGCAAAATAATACGTACAACCGCAGCTAACGTTGAGCTATCTGACGCACAAATAAATACGCTGCTAAGCATGCTTGAAGAGGGCAGCCGAGGCCGCACCGATTTAGCTTTTTCATCAGGCAGTGATAAAAAAATTATACTTACCGGATTTGACCCTTTTTTACTCGACAAAAATATCAACCAAAGTAACCCATCTGGGGTCGCCGCATTGTTACTCGACGGCCAAGTTATTAATTACAATGGCGTTAGCGCCGAAATTAACACGGTTATGGTACCAGTACGCTACGAAGACTTTGACCAAGGTATAATAGAATCACTCCTTGCCCCCTACTACGCACTTAATAACGTCGATATGGTTGTAACGGTTAGTATGGGTAGAACCGAGTTTGATTTAGAGCACTTTCCTGGTAAACGCCGCAGCGTAACCGCGCCAGATAACGCCAATATTGTCTACGGTGGTACGCAAACAAGTCCTGTTATACCCAAGCTAAATGGCCGCCCACTACCTGGTAATGAGTTTGTAAAATTTAGCCTACCAGTAAGCGCCATGCAAAACGCCAAAGGCCCATATAAAGTAATCGACAACCGCGAAGTAACTACACTTAATAAAACCTTTAAAGCCGGCTCGTACGGCGCGCTTAAAAACAGTGTTGCGGTAAATGGCGGCGGGGGTGGTTATTTGTCTAACGAAATATCGTATCGTAGTATTCGACTGCGTGACGCGCTAAATTCGAGCATTCCTACTGGGCATATCCATACCCCGCGTATTCAACAATTTGAACCCGAAACAGAAGCCAACATAGTTAAACAAATTAAAGCAATGCTCACGCAAAGCTTAGTGGCATTATAATAAAGCTAAGCAATTAATATACATAAAAAAAGGGCAATATTAATTGCCCTTTTTTACTTTTTAAGCGTTAGCTCTTCGGGTAGTTAGATGGGAAAAACGCACGTTTGGCTTCTTCATCAAACTCTTTTTTAAAGGCGACATCGGTGCCAATTTTGCGTGCACGCGCAACCGCTGGGCGGCTATCAATGCTTTCAAACCAACGTTTTAAATTAGGGTATGGCGCTAGGCCTTCTTCACCAAGTACTACTGGCGCTTTATCAATCCAACCCCAAGCAGATACATCAGCAATAGTGTATTCATCACCCACTATAAAGTCGCGACCTTCAAGGTGTGCATCAAGCACTTCGTAATGGCGCTGCGCCTCACGCAAGTAGCGGTTAACGGCGTAATCAAGCCCTTCAGGCGCCATGTGTCTAAAGTGTACACTTTGCCCCGAATACGGCCCAAAGCCCGATGCTATAAACATTAACCATGAAAGCATTTCGGCGCGATTCTCTGGCTTACCTGCTAACTTACCGTGTTTTTCACTTAGGTACATTAATATAGCGTTCGAATCAAACACACGAGTTTCACCATCAACAATGGCTGGTGCTTTTGCGTTAGGATTGATGGCTTTAAACTCAGGTGTGTGTTGCTCACCTTTTAAGGTATCAAGTGGCACAAGTTCAAACGGTAAGCCTGTTTCTTCTAAAAACAAAGCAACCTTCATTGGGTTAGGTGTATGGTGAAAATAAAATTTGATCATAAAACGCTCCTAAAAGTAGTGGCTACAATTAAACCACAACTTGAGCAGTCGTTCAAATAACATGTATTACTTAGCTAAAGTACTTAACCAAACAACTCACCTGCATTAACCCTGCCCCAATATAAATAAATGTAACGCGCGCTTCTTCTTGTGCCTTTTTAATAAGCGCTACCAAAAAAGTGACTACAATAATAATTACACTTAATGCTAAGCCATATAAAAAAGAGCCACAAAAATGAGGTAAAACTGCAAGCAATCCCGCAATAATTACTGCGCCATAAAAAGCTACAAGCATACGAACGTTAAACAATATCCCAAGCAATGCAGTTATAAGCGCAGACGCATATAAAATTACAACCTCCCTAGGCCATTCGTAACTTAGTGGATGTTTAAAATTAAAGCTTGTAGAGTTTAAACTAGTAACCGCAGACGAAGTCGCGTGTATAAAAATACTAACTAATAAAGCGCCGATAAAAAATGCAGCAAATGCCGAAACAGCACCGCCGCCTGTATACCCTGCTTTCTCTTTTTCTATCACTATAACCACAACACTCAATGCCGCACTGAGCTGAAACCATTGCCAGTAATCGTTACTAAAAAGGGGGATTGCTGCAAAGCCAATAACGGGAACTAATATTTTGGCTTCTTCGTTTTTGTGTAATAAATAAAAAGCCATAATAGCTATATAAAACAGTGCCGTTACATCGGGCATAAAATCTACTTCCTTTTAAATTTCAACACTATTTCTACATTTAGGGAATGCACTACAGCCAAAGAACGTATTTCCTATATTAGTACCTTTCTTTGCTTTACGTAGTACCATTTTCTCACCGCAACGTGAGCATATCTGAGTTTCTGAGCGTTCTTTTTTTGGCGCCTGCTTATGTTCAATAATTGTTTTTACATGGCTTACATGTTGGCGATTTGTTTTAAAACTTGGCTTTAATTTTCCGCTTTCAATTGTATTTACTATATCGTTTTTAGTATTAGCACTAAGTACTCGCTCGGTTTTACTTTTAATGTACTCAATACCGCCGCGTGCAAACCTAACATTTTCAGGTAGTTTAGTTTTAAATGTGCTGTCGCCAATAAAAATAATAACCGAAAATAATGCGTTACTGTTTATACCTAAACACGACTCAAGTGTTTTTAAATGCTTGTAGTTTTGATGCAGGGGGTTTTGAAATTTTGATGAGTGTTTAAAAATTTTTTGTGTCCACATTTTTTGATTTGCTGAACCAAAAATCCAACCTTTCATGTTTTTAGTTTCCACCACAAACACACCAAACTCAGACACAATAATATGATCAATTTGCGTAGTGCCATTTTCAATGCCGTTTTCAAAAGTAGGCAGTGTCACATTTTTAATTAACGTGTAATCTGCCTTATTTAAAAACAGTTTAATTAGCACATTAACTTGCCACTCTCCCATCGCTCCTTTGAACCAAGGTGTTTTAAAAACCCCAATACAAATAAACAGCGGTATAAAGTACCAAAGTTGGCCTAATAGCGTGACCAAAATCGTAGAAAAATCCATATTTAGTTAATCCTTTAAGCTATACAAGTGGCAATAATAGAGCCGCGAAATTTAAAAAAATAAACTAGCAGTACACGTAATAATGCACGTTCAATACTAAACACATTTCAGCATTGTTTTTAATACGCCCTTTCTAAGGCATGTTCATTAACATGTTCAATTAACTCAGGGAAAAATGCTAAAAATACCGATTCTAACTCATGGTAGTTTTGCGCTATATCCTCAGCGGAACCTGCAAAGTTATTAGTAAAACGAATGCGTTTGGCTATGTTATCAAGCGCAAGCCCTACCCCTTCTATCGTTTCGTATTCTTTAAACCAATCGTTTGTAGTCATGCTGGTTACAACATGCTGCATGCGCGGTGGCATAACTGCTATGCGCTCATTTAAAAGTGCGTAGCTGCTGCGTTTAAAATCATATAAAGGGTGTTTATTAAATTGCTGCCAATGCCTAATTAAAAAGTGATCAAACAGCACGTCAATCGCTACGCCCGCAAAGCGCTTTCGCTCGGGTGAAAAGTACTGCTTAGTGGTTTTTACTAACGGGTGAGAGTCGGTAAATTTATCGACTAAGTAATGGTTTTCTAGTGCACTTTTAACGCTATTGGGCAGGTATTCTGCGTGCCTGCGTCCACCAAAATCACCTAATAAATTGCCAAAGTGTGAATCGGCAGTTGGTTGTGCAAAGTAAAGGTGAGCTAAATAATTCAACGTAATCCCAATGGGTTTAAACAAACTTAATTTTGCCAAATAGTAACGCACATTTAAGCGAAACTCACACGAGTGTTTAGCGCGCTCCCTGTGTAATTACCTAACACTTTAGTTTGAAAATTATACAAACACTCTGTAAAGCCGTTGCACTCAATTCAGCATTAAATATTTAAAATAGAATTATCAATAACTTAAAATTTAAAAATCGCTGGAATATATATTGCTACTTAGCGTATTTAGCACTCAAACATGTATAGCTCTTTTTATTAGTGAGTAGTTTAAAGGAGCATAAAACATAGGTTAAATCAGTTATGGATATAGCTATATTTTTTAAGTCGTTACTACTACTGGCCTTTTTTTTAACGCTAGGTAATTTAATTAAGTACACATTTTTAAAGGGCTTAATTGTGCCCTCATCTTTAATTGCTGGCGTATTAGCTCTTTTATTAGGGCCACAATTACTTGGTGAGTATATTAATTTGTCGCTCCAAGGCACTAATTTATGGATAGATGAAAAGGTCACAAGCATATGGAAGGAGTTACCTGGGTATTTAATTGTAGTGGTGTTTGCAGGTTTATTTTTAGGTAAAAAAATACCTACAATTAAACAATAGCTAAATCAAAGCCTACCCAATTTAAGCTTTGGCTACAGCATTGCTATAGGCCAATATGTGGTGGGTATGATCACGGCATTATTAGTACTTGCCCCTTTATTTGATACCAACGAAGTTGCCGGCGCACTCATTGCGGTGGGTTTTCAGGGCGGGCATGGCACCGTAGCTGGCCTGCAATCCACTTTTGAAAGTATCGATTTTGCAAAAGGTATGGACTTGGGGTTAGGTATAGCAACAATAGGCCTTATAAGCGCCATCATATTAGGGACTATTATGTCTAACCGCACCGATGGGGGCGACCAAGAACTTGAAATTAGCCACGACGAAAAAGTAGAGGTAAAAGACCGCCCATTTGGCCTGCACTTTGCTATTTTAGGCACAGTTGTTATTGTTGCTTGGCTTATTCTTAGTGGCTTACAAGTAGCCGAAAAAAGCCTTTTTGCCGATTCATCGGTAAAAATACTTGAGTACATGCCTTTATTCCCCATTGCGATGATGGTGGGTTTAGTGGTGCAAATAGTGCTTAATAAATCAGGCATGGGTAACTTAATTAGTCACTATCAAATAAACCTGCTTTCTAACCTCTCCCTCGATTTACTAATAATTGCCGCACTGGGTGCGCTTAACTTATCGGTACTTGCTAAATATTGGCAAAGTATTTTAATTTTAGGCGCAGTGGGGGTTGCCTATAGTGCAGCTATTTACTTTTTCTTTGGTGGGTGGTTTTTCCCAAAGGATTGGAAAGTGAGAGGAATTGGCGAGCTTGGGCAATCTATGGGCACTACGGCGGTTGGGCTGTTAATGCTAAAACAGGCTACCTCAAACCCAAGCGAGCATATTCGCCCCTTTAGTTACAAACAACCACTTTATGAGCCCGTGGTTGGCGGCGGTATTGTTACCGCCCTTGCTCTCCCTGCCATTGCTAATTTTGGGCCGTGGGCATTTACTATTATTATGGCGGTTATATTAGCCTGTGTAGTGGGTGGTTTTGCCTTTTATAAACGCCGCAAACACAAAAGCGAGTAGCCTAATTGCGCTATAAAAAAGCCGCTACAACTTTTGTAGCGACATTTTTATGCATTGGTTTTTTACTTGTACAAGTAACTAATTACTCGACTTAACCCAATTTCCATTATCATTTTTACTGTAGCTATTTTTAACCGCAGACCAAGCCACTTTATGCGCTGTGGTTTCGCGGTCGTCGTCGTTTTTTCTCTCGCTTGGGTCCTCGTAGGTATCCCACGCGCTATTAAACGCCTCTTGATATATCTCTTGGGCATGTTTAGGTAAGTTACTTTTTACCGAATCCGGTAACTCGTTTGTGTTTTGATAAGGCATAAATAATCTCCGAATTACTTAATTACGCCGCACGCAACACGTTTACCACCGCCACCTAATTTCTTGGGTTCGTCGGCATAATTGTCGCCCCCTTTGTGGATCATCACTGCGTGTTGTTTAAGCTGCTCAAGCTTGAGCCTTGGCGCTAAAACAGGCGATTTAGCTTCGCCACGCTCATTTATAAATAACGCAGGTAAATCGCCTAAGTGGCCATTACTCCAGGGTTCATCGTGGTGTTTAGCGCTGTTAGGATCAAAGTGCCCACCAGCAGCACCGGCCGGTACAACTTTACCGTTTTTTTGCTTTGGCTCGCAGCTAGCATATTGATGAACATGAAAGCCATGCTGCCCAGGCGTTAAGCCTTTAAGCGCAGGGGTAAATACCACCCCGTGCTCATTTTCTGTCAGTGTAACGGTGCCAAGTAGCTCACCTTGCCCCGACTTACTTACTGCATGCATATCAACATCTACATTCGCCAATGCGCTATTTTGTAGCATTGCAGCGGTAAATAATATGGCGCAAGCTGGTTTAAAAATACGTGCTACGCTTTTTTTAGCGGTTGAATCAAACTGTAAACAATTCATCGTGATCTCCTCATGTAGTATCAGGTTTGTAAATAACGCGACTGCTCAGTTATTAGGTACAATCTCTATACCAAGCTCACTGTAGGCAAAAAATTTCACCTGCGCTAAACGTAACGCATTGATTAAAAATAAAATAAACAAGGCTAGATAATTAACCACTACACATACTTAAAATTTACTGCGTGTTTTTGCTTAAACGCTGCACAAAAACTAGTGCAAATTTACAAAAGAAATGACAACTTTACAGGCTTAACACGCCCACCCGCCTAATACTAAGTACCGCTCAAAACGGGTAAAAAAGCAGCTTAAACACTTAATAGTGCATTTACTAATACCGCGCTAAGCCAATAGCACAGCGCGTTTAATAAAAATACACGGCACATGCACATGCTAAAATAAACCATGCTCACAACGCCTTCTGCGCTATCGGTATACTAATTGCTGAACATACTAGTGTTATTAAACGGGTTATAGATGACCCTATCGCTATTAAACAATCGAGGGAATTATGAGTAACAAGCAACTAATTAAAACACTAGGTATAGGCCTAGCCGCCGCATCAGCTGGCATGCTAACCAGAAAAAGTTTACAAAAGTCGTGGGAAAAGGTAACCAACGAGCCCGCCCCAAAAGACAAGCCAAGCGAGCATACAGATCTTAAAGAAGCCGTTACATGGGCAGTGGTATCTGGCATTGGTGCAGGCGTGGCAAGAATGGCCGTACATTATGTGCTCGACAAACGTAAATCTAAGTAAGCTAATAGCTACTAAAGTGCAACGTAAAAAAGCATAAAAAAAGGTGAAACTAAGTTTCACCTTTTTTATTACTTTAAACTAATTAGCTTTACGCGGTAGACACACTACTCGCGCCTGCATTTTTAAGTATTTCTTCAATCGCGCTTTTGTTATCGCTGTTGTACTTAACACCAATTAATATAGAGCCTTTCTCAATGGCGTCTTCGTAAAATTTAACTTCGTGTTCAGGAATAAACGCCCCAATAGCAGCGCCTAAACTTCCGCCAACCGCAGCACCAGCGCCGCCCGCTGCAAAAGCAGCCACTAGTGGGCCTGCTACTAATAAACCTGTACCACCGGTTGCCACGGTACCTACGGCAGTAAAACCGCCAACAATTGCAGCTATAATACCACCAGACGCTGCACCAACAATGCCGCCTTCAGCCGCTTTGGTTCCCTCGTCTAAGGCAAAGTCTTCCTTTGCGTATGAGTCATTGGCAACAATGCTTATATCAGCTTCATTAATACCTAATGCTTCTAATCTATAAATAGCCAGTGTTGCTTGTGATGCGCTTTCAAATAACCCAGTAATAACCGTGCTCATAATAACTCCTTTATTTATTTAAAAAATACAGCTATTACTAAGCAAAACCCAAACCACTTAAATTGTATTTATTAATCAATAAGTTAAATAACAAACCGAAACTACTGCTTTCATTTACACAGTAAATATTGCTAACCGTTGTAAAAAACTCCTACCACATAAATAAATGCACTAACGCTAAGCGCTTTTATATAACGCGTTAATAAACTCAATTACTTAGACCAAGTAATTTCGGCTAATTGATTAGTAGCCGTTTGATGAATAATTAAGCCGTTATTGCCCATACGCATGTGCCTAATTAAGCCAGAGTAAACCCCTTCTTTACTCGGAATTTGCCAGCTTTGCATGGTTTGAGTTTTTAAATCAAACCTAACCAGCGTTTCGGGGCGCTTAGCCGACTCATTAAACCAAATAGCATTATCGGCATATTCAATGGCATACGGGTGGCTGTTTTCGCCGCTGGGATTATCCCACTGCGTTATTTTACCGTTTTTGGGGTTATAGCGACCAAGTTTACCCATGCCAGAGTTTACATAAAACACCATATCATCAGGCGTAATAGCAAGGCGCCTAGTATGTGTTTTAGCACCTGGGAGTTTTATTTCGCTAAGCTCCATGGTGTTTTTATCAACTTTAACCAAACAGTTACTGCCATTACACGACACCCACGGCGTCCCGCTAGAATCAAGCTTTATACCATAAGGCCGCGAGCCTTTAGTGGGTAAAGTAGCCAGCTTAATATCGCCGCTTTTAGGGTTTAGCCTGCCAATCATGTTGCTGTGCTGCAGGGTAAACCAAAATATACCCGCATCATCAAATACGCCTGTATGTGGGTCACGGGCGTTTTTATCAGGCATTTTATACACTTTAAATTTTTCGGTTTTTAAATCTAAATACCCAACCGTGCCATTTTTATTACCTAAAAACCAAGGGGTTTGGTTTTTATCAAGCGATACACTGTGCGCATATGTACCATTTGGCAAAGTGTACTCTTTCATTTCACCGGTTTTAGGGTTTAACCTACCTAAAATATTGCCCCACTGGCCAACCCACCAAATAAGCCCGTTTTTACCTTGCACAGGGTCGCGAGCGCGCTGCCCAAGCGTAGGCACTTGCCAGTATTTAAAGCTAAGTTTTAAATCGCCTTTAACCACCGTTGACTCGCGCTTAGTGTTAACAGGGTAATGCTTAGCTAAATACGCGCTAATATCTTTACTAAGCGCAGTACCCTCGCCGGTATCAACCATATAGCTTATGAGTGTTTGCCAATCCGCTTGGCTATAACCCGCACTGCGCTCAAGGTTGTTTAAACTATGGCAACTGGCACAAAGCTGCTCGACTAATACCCCAGGCTCGTTACTCAATACAGGTAACGGCGCAGCTAAAGCCCCTAGCGCAGCCATTGCAGCAAAGTGTTTATTAAATAAAAATCGATTTTTATGCATAACGCCCTCCCTTTTTTAATATTAAAGCATAGGGCGAAAGTGTTTACTATATGAGCACTTTTAGCTTTTAGCTTTTAGCTTTTAGCTTTTAGCTTTTAGCTTTTAGCTTTTAGCTTTTAGCTTTTAGCTTTTAGCTTTTAG